>NZ_JARHXC010000016.1:0-10781 GCF_029222405.1 Microbacterium sp. Kw_RZR3
ACCGGCGTGTCGACCCCAAACTCCGCGCGACGGCACAGGATGCCCCGGGCCGGCGCCCCGGGGAACGTCAGCCCGCGTCGCCGAGGTTGTCGGAGAGGATCTCGAGCACGCGGGAGCGGGCGAGGGCGGAGTCGTCGGCGCGAGCCGCGGCCACGGCGTCGACGAAGGCCTCGGCGAACACCGCGTGGGCGATGCGGGAGGTGTGCTCGAGCTCGTCGCGGAAGGATCCTCCCGAGGCGAGCACGAGCGAGAGGTCGGCGCGCTCCGTCAACGGCGAGGCCGAGAACGACGTCAGGGCGATCACCCGCGCCCCCGCGGCGCGCGCGGCGGACGCCGCCCGCAGGCTCGCCTCGTTCGCCCCCGAGCCGCTGAGCACGATGCAGACATCCGCCGCGGCGAGGTGCCGGGCGGCGATCTGCTGACCGATCGGGTCGCCCAGGGTCTCGGCCGGACGCCCCACCGCGGTCAGGCGCATCGCCAGATCGGTCGCGACCGGCGCCGACAGCCCGCTCGCGACGACGAGCAGACGGCGGGCGCCCACGACCGCGTCCACGGCCTCGGAGACGGCGTCGGCCTCGAGCAGACTCGTCACCGCGCGCAGATCGTCGGCGATGCGGTCGATCGCGGAACGGATGCCGCCGAGCGCCCCGTCCTGCGCGCTCGGGGCCACGGTTCGGCTGCCCCGCTCGGCGGCGAGCGCCACGCGCAGCTGCGGGTACCCGCGGTACCCGAAGGTCTGGCACGCGCGGACGACCGTGGAGCGGCCCACCCCCACGCGGTCGGCGATCTGCTGCGCGGTGAGCTCGATGACGGCATCCGGCTCGTCGACGATGAGATCGGCGACCCGGCGTTCGCTCGGCTGCAGGGAGTTGCGGACCGCGGCGATGCGCGCGGTCACGGGCACCTCAGCGGACACGGGGACCCTCCATGATGCGGCGGCGGATGCGGCCCGACACGGCGTCGATCGCGACGGTGACGACGACCACGACGATCAGGAGCATCCCCACCGTCGACCACTCACGGTACTGGGTGTACGAGGTGAGCATGTCGCCGATGCCTCCCACGCCGATGAGACCGAGGACGGCCGAGGCGCGCACGTTGATCTCGAAGCGGTAGAGCCAGAACGAGAAGAACGTCGGCGCCGCCTGCGGCCAGACGCCCCAGCGCAGCACCTGCGTGGTCGATCCGCCCGCGGCCCGGGCCGCTTCGATGGGACCGGGGGCGACGTTCTCGACCGCCTCGTAACCCCACTTGCCGAGCGTGCCCACGCCCCCGACGGCGAGGGCGAGCGCGCCGGTGAGCGGGGTGAGACCGGTGACCGAGAGGATGATGATCGCGAAGACGAGCTCGGGCACGGCCCGCACGAGCGAGAAGACGAAACGCAGGGCGATGCGCACGGGCGCCGGTCCGAAGCCGCGCGCCGCGACGAGCGAGAGCGGCGTGGCGATCAGGATGCCGAGCACCGTGCCGATCCACGCCATCTCGACGCTGCGCCACGTCTGCCAGAGCGCCTCGGGCAGCTTCGCCCAGTTCGGCGAGAGGAACATCAGGCCGAGGTAGCGCGCGATCTCGGCCGGGAGCTCGCCGAGGCGCGACCAGGTGATGTCGGCGGACCAGAACGCGGCGATCACGATCACGCTGACGACGACCCACGACGCCGTCCCCCAGGGCCGACGACGGCGGGTCGGCACGGCGGGCGCTGCGACCGGAGGCGGGGCGAGGACGGTCATACGAGCCTCCGACGGATCGCGTCGCTGACGGTGTCGAGCACCACGACGATCACGAGGATCTCGAGGATGACGAGCGACAGCTGGTCGTAGCGGTAGTAGGTGCGGACGGCGTCGATGAGCAGACCGATACCGCCCGCGCCGACAAGGCCCAGCACGGTGGACGCGCGGACGTTCAGTTCGAAGACGTACAGCGTCTGCGAGACGAACGTCGGCCAGGTGTCGGGCAGCGCGATCGTGCGGTTGATCTGCGCCTGGGTTCCGCCGGCGGCGCGCCCGGCCTCGAGGGGTCCCGCGTCGGTGGCGTCGATCGACTCGGACACGAGCTTGACGACGATGCCGACGTTGAACAGGACGAGAGCCAGGATGCCGGGAAGTGCGCCGACCCCGACCATGGCGACGAGTACCGCCGCGTACACGAGCTCGGGCACCGCGCGGATGACGTTCAGGATGCCGCGCACGAGCGCGCGCGTCGGGGTGAACGGGTTGGTGGGCCGAGCCGCCCAGAAGCTCACCGGCAGCGAGATCGCCGCCCCCACGGCCGTGCCGATGACGGCCATCTGCAGCGTCTCGAGGATCGGCCCGACCGTGCGCGGGAAGAACGTCCAGTCCGGGGTGAGCAGCTCGACGATACGGAGCGCACCCTGCTGCCAGTTGCGCGCAATCGCCGCGACGTCGAGGCCGACGCCGACTCCCGGCAGGCACATCACCACCGTGACCGCGACGATCACGAGCGCGGCGGTCCACGGCATCCATCGTCCGCGCGGACGAGGAGGAACGGTGAGCGAGGTCATCGCTCGAGCCTGTCGGCGGCGGTCACGGAGCGACCGTAGATCTCGGCGAAGTCGGCGTCGGTGGCGGATGCCGCGGGCCCGTCGTAGACGATCTCTCCCGCACGCATGCCGATCATGCGCGTGCCGTACTCGCGGGCGAGATCGAGGAGGTGCAGGTTCACGAGCACCGTGATGCCGAGGTCTTCGTTGATGCGGCGCAGGTCGTTCATCACGCCGCGGGCCGTGGGCGGATCGAGGCTCGCGACGGGTTCGTCGGCGAGCACGATCCGCGGCTGCTGCGTGAGCGCGCGGGCGATCGCGACGCGCTGCTGCTGGCCGCCGGAGAGGGCCGAGGCGCGGTCCCAGACCTTGGGCAGCATCCCGACGCGGTCGAGCGCCTCGAACGCGAGCTGCCGGTCCTCGGGCCGGTACGCCCCGAGAAGGGTGCGCCACAGCGGGGTGTGCGCGAGGCGTCCGACGAGCACGTTGTTCAGCACGCTCGTGCGCCCCGCGAGGTTGAAGCTCTGGAACACCATGCCGATGTGTCCGCGCGTCTCGCGCAGGCGCCGCCCGGACGCGCCGTCGATGCGGCGCCCGCCGACCTCGACCGTGCCCGAGGTCGCCGGCACGAGGCCGTTGATCGTGCGGATGAGCGTCGACTTGCCCGAGCCCGAGAGCCCCACGACGGCGACCAGGTCGCCCGGGGCGATGTCGACGCTGACGTCGCGCAGCCCCATCGTGCCGTTGGGGTAGCGCACCGAGACACCGTCGAGACGGATGCCCCAGGGCGCCGAGGCCTGCGCCTCGACGCCCCGGGTCACGGAACCGGTGGTCACTGGAGTCCGAGCTCCTGCGCGGCACGGGCGACGACGTCGAGCGAGGACGGGTCGGCCGGGGCGAGCTTCGTGATCGAGTAGACGGCCTTGAGCGCGGCGGACCCCTCGTCGGTGGTCGAGTACTCCTCGAGCGCCGTCGAGATCTTCTTCTGCAGCTCGGGCGAGAGGTCCTTCGACACGGCGACGCCGTCGTTGGGAATCTCGTTGGTCAGGCCGAAGACGACGACCTTCTGGCCCACGTCGGGCTTGTCCTTCTGCACGAGCGTGCGCGCGTCCCAGAAGCTGAAGCCGACCTCGGCGTCGCCGTTGTACACCGCGAGCACGGACGCGTCGTTGGCGGTGACGGGCACCTTCTGGAAGCCGCTGTCGATGTCGACGCCGGCCTCCTTCAGCGCGAGCATGGGGTAGATGTAGCCGGCGGGCGAGCCGGGACCGAGCACGGCGACCTTGGCACCGGCGATCTTGGTGATCGAGTCGAGCCCGGCCGGGCCCTTCAGCGCGTCGGCGCCGTTGCAGAAGCTCATGCCGTCGCGTTCGACGACGGGCGTCGAGCAGTACTTGTCGGGGTTGTTCGTCATGAACTGGCCCGGGTAGGTGATGTTGCCGTTGCGCTCGGTCTGGAGGACGACCGAGGCACCGTATCGGTCGTTTGCCTGCCAGAGCTGCAGCGACGGCAGGAAGCCGATCTGGGCCTGCCCCGCACCCATGGCCTCGACGGCGGCCTGGTAGTCCTTCGACACCACACCGGTGACCGGGATGCCGAGCTTCTCGGTGAGCATGTCGGTGAGGGGCTTCGCGGTGTCGACGAGGTTCGCCTGGTCCTGGGAGGGAACGAGGGCGAGCACGAGCGAGCTCGGGTCGGCGGCGGGCCCGGACGCGGCGCCCGCGGTGCCGGAGCAGCCCGCGAGGGCGACGGAAGCGAGGGCCACCGAGGCGAGGGCGGTGGCGAATCGGATGCGACGAGTGTTCATGATTCCTTCTGCGGGTCGGGTGGAGATCAGGCGGAGAACGGAAGACGGGCGTTCGCGACCCACTGGGCGAGCGCCGACAGGAGCTCGTCGAGGGTGTCGGCGCGGTAGGTGGGGTGGGCGGCGGGGTCGGGGTAGCCGCCGACGAGGGCGGTCGCGTGGCCGCGGGCGTACGCGGGCGCGAGGTCGTTGCGCCAGACATCGCCGATCGTGAGCACGGGGGTGCCCTCCTCGAGGCTGTCGAGCAGGGCCTCGAGCCCCGCGGGCTTGGCCGCGTCGGTGACGATGCGGTCGAACAGTCCCGCGAGGCCGAGCGAGGCGAGAGCCTCGTCGAGCCGGGTCGCCGGCGCGTTCGTGACGAGGAGGCGCTCGGCATCCGTGGTCCGGAGGAACTCCGCGAGGCCGACGGCGACAGCGACGGGCGCGTCGGGGGTGCCGAGCTGAACGCGACTGGCGGTGTAGGCGGCGGCGAGCGCGTCGTCGCCGATCCCCTCGGCCTCGGCGACGCGGCGGACGACGTCGTAGCCGTCGATCGCGTCGCCCGAGGGCTCCGCGAGGCGAGCGGCCACGGCGGAGACGAGGGCGTCGGCGGATGCCGCGTGCGCAGCGACCGCGCGGGCGTAGGCCAAGAGGGGGCCGTCGCCGAGGGCGACGGTACCGTCGAAGTCGAAGATGAGGACGGGGCGAGGCAAGGAAGCTCCTGTCGTGGACGTTGCGTCCATGATGCGCCGCAGATGTGGACGGAATGTCCACGTCAGATGAACGCCGTGTAAACGATGCGCGGGAGCGTCGTAGCGTGGAGCGGTGCAGACCCTCGACGCCGCCGCGCACCTCGCCGTCTCGGACCCCGCGTCCGCGATCGACTCCCTCCCCTGGCTCGCCCGTGCCCTCGCCGACGATCGCGCCGCCGGGTGCTTCGCCGCGTGGGGACGTTCGACGGTGATCGATGAGAACGTCGGGGCTGCCGTGGTCCCCCGCGGGGTCTTCGACGAACTGCACGAGCGGGCGGGACTCGCGGCGGAGTGGCCGATCGGCAACGCCGGGGTGCTGCACGTCTACGGCTATCTGCTGTCGACGACGCCCACCCCGTACGGCTTGAAGCGCGACCGGTGGCTGTCGGGCGAACTGGAGCGAGCGTGCCGGCTCGAGACCGGGGCGCTGCTGCCCTGGGCGCCGCCGAAGACGCTACTGTCACGCGCGACCGCGGCGGCCTCGACCCTGCTGGCCCGCGCCGACGCCGTGACCGAGGAGTTCGGGGGCCGCACCGCGCGCATCGCGCTCGGCGCCCCGCTGCCCGACGGCTCCGCGGCTCTGGCGTACGCCGTCGACGGGCGGATCGTCACGATGTTCCCGGTGGCCGATCCCGGCGGCGTGCGGGCCGGCCTGGGCGCCCCGCGGCTGAGGTGGAACGCTGTCTGACCCGCCGCGCGGGACCGTCACGCGGAGATCCCCGCCGACACGCCGGGCCACGGCATCCCGAACCGGCGTGTCACCCACGAACTCCGCCCGACGGCACAGCCACCCGACGCCCCGGCCGCCGCGAGCCGGACGACCCGCCACGACGGCACACCCGCCGACGGACCGGCGCCGACGTCAGCAGCCGCAGCTCTCCCGCACCAGCACCCGGGGCTCGAACACGACGTCGAACGGGCCGCCCGCGGGCGGAGCTCCGGCCGCGCCCGCGAGGATCCGCGCGGCGGCTCGCCCCATGGCCTCCATCGGCTGGCGGACGGTCGTCAACGGCGGGCTGGTCAGGCGCGAGCCGAGCGTGCCGTCGAAGCCCGTGACGATCACGTCGTCGGGCACACGCACCCCCTCGGCCGCGAGCACGTCGAGCAGCGTGAACGCGTTCTGGTCCGTCGCGCAGACGAAGGCCTGCGGCATCCGCCCGCCCGCGATCAGCGCCCGCACCTGGGGCACGAGGTCGTCCTCGCCGCGGACGGTCGCGTCGACGATCTCGGGACGGCTCCGGATGCCACGGGCCTCGAGTTCCTCGATCATCGCGTCGCGTCTCTCGACGGCATCCGTCGCTTCCAGGCGCCCCACGAACGCGAGGTCGGTCGCGGCGTGCTCATCGACGAGGTGGGCGACGAGCGCGCGCATCCCGCGGGCGTTGTCGACGCGGACCCGGTGGTGCGCGTCGTCCGCCGGCGCGGCGCTGAACAGCACGACGGGGATGCTCAGGGAGTGCCGAGCGAGGGTCGGCGCGGTCTGCGGCGAGGGGAAGATCGCCAGCCCATCGACGCGCCCGACGGTGTCGGCGACCGAGACGTCGGCATCCGATCCGCTGCTCAGCATGACCGGGCGCCCGAGCGCCCAGCACTCCAGCTCGAAGCCGCGCTGCACCTCGTCGACGTACAGCGGGAAGGCACGCGGGTCGGACAGCACGTCGTCGTCGGTCTGATCCCAGGGGATCACTCCCCCGGTGTCGAGCGGCGGGGACGGCATGCCGCTCAGCGGTTGCGCGAGCGGGTCGGCGCGCTCGAGCAGCAGGTCGAAGGCGTGCAGGCCGAGCGTGCCGGTCCGGCCCCGCGCGAGCCCCCGCGCAGCGCCGCTGGGGGCGTACCCCAAGCGGCGCGCCGCGGCGAGGACCCGCTCGCGGGTGGCGTCGCTGAGTTTGTCGGGGCGCCGGAACGCGAACGACACCGACGCGATCGAGACGTTCGCCTCGTTCGCGACGTCGTACACGGTCGGTCGTCGCGTCGTCTGCCCCTCCGCCATGAGCCGCCCTTACCCCCTCTGCCCCGCGGTCGCCGGCTCCTCCAGCTCGAGCCCGTGGTGCACGGGGAAGACGGGGTCGCCGGTGTCCGACGGTACATCCTCGCGCGAGGAACGCACGGCATCCATCGACCGGGGGATCTCGATCGGCAGGCGCCCGCGCGGGGGCACGCGGCCGGTGAGGGCGTCGAGCACGGCCTTCGCCGAGCTGCCGTAGTCGGCGACGATCGCCGCGGCATGCCCCACGAAGGGGGTGAGGATCGCGGGCCGGTCGAGATTCACGACCAGCACGAGAGGACAGGATGCCGCGATCTGCTGCAGCCGGTACACGAGGCCCGGCGCGAACTCGAGGGAGCCCTGGTGGAACCACGCCTCGAGGAAGAGGTCGTCGCGCGGCTCGAACGGCGCGCCGATGCGGACGAGCGCGAGATCGGCCTCGGCGGGGTCGGTGACGACGCTGCCCAGCTCGGCGACGTCGCCGGCACGGAAGCCCTCGACATACACCGTCTTGACGGGACGCAGGGGCAGCACGCCCCCCTCGTTCACCAGCACGGTGAGCGAGCGCGCCTGCGCCCGCTCCCCCAGCGCCCGGAACTCGGCGTTGCCGACGATCCGCTCGGCCTCGTCGACGTCGACGTACGGGTCGTCGAACAGCCCGAGCTGGAACTTCACCCGCAGGAGGCGCCGCGCCGACGCGTCGATGCGCTCCTCGGACACCCGGCCCGAGCGGACGAGGTCGACGAGCATCTCGACGCACTCCTCCCCGCCGAATTGGTCGCTCCCGGCATCCAGGATCTTCTCCATGCGCTCCACCGCGGAGAGATGCTCGACTCCCCAGGCACGGGCGGGGAGAACCTGGTCGCCGACGTGGTTGTCATTCACGAGCTCCCAGTCGGTGACGACGACGCCGTCGTATCCGAGCTGTTCGCGGAGCAGCCCCGTGATGATCTGACGGTTGTACCCGAAGCCGACCT
Organism: Microbacterium sp. Kw_RZR3; assembly: GCF_029222405.1. Classification (NCBI taxonomy): domain Bacteria; kingdom Bacillati; phylum Actinomycetota; class Actinomycetes; order Micrococcales; family Microbacteriaceae; genus Microbacterium; species Microbacterium sp. Kw_RZR3. The sequence goes on from NZ_JARHXC010000016.1 coordinate 7,997, forward strand.
CTTCGATCGGCTGACCGTCGACCTCGAGGCCGACCGGCATGCCGTAGTACGGCATCATGCCCGCGGTGCCGCGACGGATCGCCTCACGGAACGGCTCGAGGTGGTAGTCGAACATGCCGCCGGGGTACACCTGCTCGCGGCCGTAGGGGAAGTGCGCGTCCTCGCCGTCCAGCTGCGGCCCGCCGCCCGGGAAGTGCTTGGTCGTGCAGGCCACGCTCTCGGGTCCGAGCTCGTCGCCCTGGAAACCCTGCAGGTAGGCCGCGGTGAACTCGGTCACGCGGGCGGCATCCTGACCCAGGGTCTGCGCCTGCCGACCCCACCGGGGTTCGGTCGCCAGGTCGATCTGCGGGTGGAGCGCCGCGCGGATGCCGACGGCGACGTACTCGCGCCGCGCGACTTCGGCGAACTCGCGCACGGTCTCGACGTCGTCGAGGGCGGCGAGCCCCAGCCCCTCGGGCCACTGCGAGAAGGGACCGGCCGAAAAGGCCACGCCCGTGTTCTCGACGAAGGCGTGCCGCGGATCGGTGCTGATCGTGACCGGGATGCCGTGCGGCGTCGTCTCGGCGAGAGCCTGGAGGTTGTTGTTCCAGGTCGCCGCCTGCCGGGCGGTGCGGATCGCGTGCACGTTGAAGTGGTTCATCCGCTTGTTCACGACGACCGTGGTGGTGGGCGACTTCGAGATCTTGCCCGGGGCCTCGAGCACCTCGCCGTCGTCGCCGACCTCGATCACGGTCTGGAACATCAGCCCGACCTTCTCTTCGAGGCTCAGGCGCGCGAGCAGGTCTTCGGTGCGCTCCTCGACGCTGAGCGTCGGGTTCTCGTACGGGTCCATCACGCCGTTGCCGTTCAGGTCGCGGAAGCGCGTGCCATCGGGCGCGGTGAGGAAGCGGGCGGAGGTCATGCGGGGGATCCTTTCGGGGCCGCCGGTGCGCGGACCGGCGGGAGCTCAGGGGCGGGAGAGTGGGGCGGGCTCGCGGGCCCGCCCCACGCCTCACTTCAGGCCGGTCGAGGCGATGCCCTGGATGAAGTAGCGCTGCAGGAAGACGAACAGCAGGATGATCGGCGCGATCACGAGCACGGAACCCGCCAGCAGGAGGCCGTAGTTCGTGGCGCTCTGCCCGGTCGAGTACAGCGACAGCGCGACGGGAAGGGTGTACTTCGCCTCGGTCTGCGCCGCCACGAGCGGCCAGAGGAAGTTGTTCCACGAGGCGAGGAAGGTCAGGATGCCGAGCGTCGCCAGCGGCGGCCCGCACAGCGGCATGACGATCCGGGCGAAGATCCGCAGCTCGCCCGCACCGTCGATGCGCGCGGCCTCGAGCAGCGGATCCGGGATGCCGAGCATGAACTGCCGCATCAGGAAGACGCCGAGCGGGGTCGTGACGAACGGCAGGATCAGTGCGGCGTAGCTGTCGACGAGGCCGAGCGACGACACCATCACGAACAGCGGGACGAAGGTGACGACGCCCGGGACCATCAGGGTCACCATGACGACGAGGAACAGCGCCTTCTTGCCGGGGAAGTCCATCTTCGCCAGCGCGTACCCGACCATCGAGCAGAAGACGAGGTTGCCGGCGACGGTGAACAGCGCCACCACGATGCTGTTGCCGAAGAACTGGCCGAAGTTCAGCTGGCCGAACCAGGCGCCGAAGTTCTCCCACGTGAACTCCTGCGGCCACCACGTGGGCGGGCGCTGCAGGATCTCGCGTTGCGTCTTGACCGAGCCCAGCAGCATCCAGGCGAAGGGCAGGATCCACACGATCAAGCCGACGACGAGTACGCCGTAGGTGAGCGCGCGACCGGGGGTGACGCGGTTCTCGGAGCGGCGGCGGCGCTGCGGCTCGACGGTTTCGGCGACCACGGCCGGAGCCGCGGGGGACGTGAGTGTCATGGCATCCTCCCTCAATCCTTGGAGCGCAGCACGCGGAACTGCACCAGGCTGAGCAGCGCGATCGCCAGGAACAGCAGGTAGCTCGCGGCCGAGGCCGTGCCGTACTGCCCGAAGCCGAACTGCTTGAACGTGTAATAGGCCACCGAGAGGGTGGAGTTGAGCGGACCGCCCTGGGTCATCACGAACGCCTCCTCGAAGAACTGCAGGAAGCCGACGGAGATGAGAACGGCACCCAGCAGCAGCGTCGGGCGCAGGAGCGGGAGGGTGATCGAGGTCAGACGACGCCACGACGAGGCGCCGTCCATGAGGGCGGCCTCCTTCACATCGGTCGGGATCGCCTGGAGCCCGGCGAGGAAGATCACCATCAGCGTGCCGACGTTGCGCCAGACCGCCATCGCGATGAGCGAGGGAAGCGCGGTGCGGGTGTCGTTGAGCCAGTCCGGACCCTGGATGCCGATGATCGCGAGCGCCGAGTTGAGCAGGCCCTCGGGTTGCAGGATGTAGCGCCAGACGACCGCCACCGCGACGATGCTCGTCACGACGGGGGCGTAGAAGCCGACGCGCAGGATCGAGACGAAGCGCCCCTTGCTGGCGTTCAGCGCGAGCGCAAGGGCCAGCGCGACCGCCATGGTGACCGGGATGCCGACGACGACGAACGTCGCGGTCACGCCCAGCGAGGTGAGGAACACCGGGTCGCCGAGCACCGAGAGGTACTGCTCGAGTCCGACGAAGTTGACCGCGAACGGCGAGCGGATGTCGCGCGCCGTGAAGTCGGTGAACGACATCGCGAACGAGCCCACGATCGGCACGACCATGAAGACCGCGAAGACCGCGACGAACGGCAGGGCGAAGCCCCACGCGACCCATCCCTGGCGCCGACGGCGGCTCGACGCCCCG
>NZ_JARHXC010000170.1:0-16359 GCF_029222405.1 Microbacterium sp. Kw_RZR3
CGTTTCGCGCCCGCAGGATTGCGGGGCGCGACGCGCGCGGGCCGACGCCGGTTTGGCACTGGGCCGCGCGTCACGTAAGCTTGATCCTCGGCACGAGTTCCGGCTCAGCGCCTTGGGGTATGGTGTAATTGGCAACACGGCGGTTTCTGGTTCCGTTGTTCTTGGTTCGAGTCCAGGTACCCCAGCAAGACGAAAAGCCCCGGTCAGCGCGCGAAGCGCGAAGAACCGGGGCTTTTGCTTTCCCCCGAGGGGCTCGCACCTACGCGGTCATCCTGATAGGCAGGATGTATGACCACGACCGCCTCTCCACCGCAACGACCGTCGCACGCGGAGCGTCGTACCCGCCGTGAGCGGCTGGCGACGTGGATCACGATCGGTGTCGTGCTCGTCGTCTGCGCCGTCGCGGCGTTCGGGGCGTACGGCATGGCGAACTCGTGGTGGGTCGAGGACGCTCCGACCGCCTCCGCCGATCAGCAACTCCCGGATGGGCAGTCGCGGTTCGACCAGGCCGGCCTCGACTTCCTGAACCGGCAGGGACTCGCCACCGTCGATGTCGTCGACGGTGGCTCCGCAAGTGAAATCGGCCTTCCCCCGAACGGCGACACGCCGGTCGAAACGCTCGTTCCGCTGACCGTCGATGTCCGCGGGAGCGAGGGAGTGATCTCCTTCGCCGGGGTCTCCTCGTTCGCCCTCGCGACGGAGCAGGACCGACTGACCGCTCTGACGGTGGCTCCCGCCTCGAGCACCACCTGGGTCGCCATCCGCTCGGATCTGGAGCAGCGCGCGGCTCAGTGGGGATGGTCGGAGAGTGATCTGCGGGACCTGCAGCAGAACGTCGGGGATGCGGGGCGCGAGGAGGGTGTCGCTCAGACGTTCCGTCTGCCGGCGACGCCCGTCGACGGGATGACCGTCACCGCCGAGGTCTCGGTGGATGAGGGCGGGCGCATTTCCCTGCGATACGTCTTCGCGCGCTGACCCCGCCCGTCCCCTCGTGACGCGTCGCGAGCACAATGGGGTCATGGGAATCTTTGCGCAGCGTCCGGAGGAACCGACCGAGTGGGCGGGGCTGCCCGGTGAGCCACGGCGCCCTCGAAGTCGTGCGGAGATGCTTCCGGAGGACGAGGTGATGAGCGCCTCGCCAGCGGACCTGCTCGGGGTGGGGGAGGCGCATCTCTCGTCGATCTCGATCCCCCTCGAAGTCGAGGGACCCTCTACTGATGACGGGGGAGAGACCGCGTCCACGTGATCGCTACGAGCGCCGCAACATGACGATCATGTGACGGTCTGTGGCGCTGGCAAAAAATATCTGAAAAATTCCTTCACATCGTGCTTCACTGTACGCACATCATCCGTACACCCCCTGAGGCACCTATGAAGAAACCCTGGATCGCCGCCGGTGCGGCCCTCGTCGCCGTCCTCGTCGTCGGTGGCACCGCCGGCACCGTCGCCGTCGCGCAGAGCGGCATCCCCGCCACGTCCACCCTGTCCGACTCGAGCGTCGGGGCCGTGGCATCCGCCATCGATCTCGACCGGGCCGGGTCATTCGTCCTCGCCGAATCGGAGGACACGGCGTCGATCGAGGGGAGCCGCCTGGTCGCTTCGGCACCCGAGACGAGCACCGTGCTCCCCGTCAGCCTCGACGTGACGAGCATCGAGCAGTACTGGCTCTGGGCGAGCGGGGTGGAAGTCACCGCCCACGGTCTCACCCCCGGTGCCGATGTCGAGATCGGCATCGTCTTCTCATCCGGCGTTACGAAGCACTGGGCTCCCGTGCGCGCCGACGAGAACGGAACGCTCGTCACGCGGGTCCGGACGCTCGATGTCGACCCCGAGAACACGCGGCCCGAAGCCGGCCTCGCTCAGATCACAGTCCGCTCCTCGGCCGGGGAGGCCGGTTCGGCGCTGCTCGACGTCACGGCGACGACAGACGTCATCACGGTCTCGAGCGACCCGGCGACGATCAGCCAGGACGAGTTCCTCGACAAACCTGTCACGATCCACGCCAGCGGATTCGCACCGATGACGAAGGTGTTCTTCAACCTCGGCATGCCGGACACCACGATGTTCGCGGTGGGTGAGAACGAAGGCCTGCACTCGGACGAGAACGGGGATTTCTCCTACCAGCTGCAGATGAACTCGGTCAACTCACAGGTGGGGACCTGGCTCATGAGCTTCGTCTCCGACGACCGCAGCGGTTCCGCCACCTTCCAGGTGACGGCGGGAGCCGCGCGCACCCCCGACAAGAAGGTGACGCCCGCACGCAGCGAGATCTCTGTCGCCGACTTCGTCGCCGAGCCCGGCATGCGCTTCGCCCTCGAGGGGTTCCTCCCCTTCGACACGTACGAGCTGCTGTTGACCACCTCGCGGGGGTACACCGCATCGCTCGGCATCTCGCGCACCAATGGTGAAGGTCGACACAGCAATGCGATCACCAGTCCCAAGGGAATACCGGAGGGGGAGTACACCGTGACCGCCCGGTCGACCACGACGGGCGACTACGCGATCGGCACTTTCCGCGTCACCGGAAATCCGGATGCTCCTGCGTCCGAGGTCTCGCTGTCGGCGGGTTCCGTGACCGCCGGTTCGCTCGCGGATTCGACGAAGGGCGTCTTCCTCTCCGGGCGTGACGTCACGCCGGGGACGAGCTTCCGTGTCTCGCTTCGCAACGGAGCCTGGGAGCGGCAACCGCTGCTCGTCGGCGCGGACGCGTACGCCACGGTCGGCGACGATGGAAGACTCGCACTCCAACTCGTCACTCTGCAGCGTCTCGCGCCCGGAACGTACACGGTGTGGGCGGAGGGCGGCGGCGGGGCCGCGGCCTACAACGTGCAGCTGCCGCTCGAGGTGACCGCCGACGCCACGTCGACGACCCCGTCGGTCGCTCCGGAGACGCGTCTTGCTCCCGTCGAGGAAGCGCCCGCTCTGCCGCAGCCCACTCCCGACGCGTCGGAGAGCCCTGCTCCCGCACCGGCACCAAGTGTGTCGCCGACCCCGATCCCCGATGCGATCGAGAACCACGTGCCGAATCCGGCGCTTCCCGTTCCGACCGTTCCCGCCCGCTGACTTCAGGAAACTTCATGATTACTCCCCGTTCGGCGCGTTCGCGCGCCTGCGCTCTGGTCGGGGCCGGCCTGCTCGCGACCACACTGTCGCTCGGTGCCGCCCTGCCCGCCGGTGCCGCCCCCGGCACTCTCGATGAGATCGCTCTCGCCCCCGCAGGCCCGAGCACGGGCACGCCCCTGCCCGATTCCGTGGTCTCCGCGGACGGACCGGTCGACGTGTTCGTCCAGACACGCGGCGACAGCGCCCTCGGCGTGCACAGCGCCTGGCAGGCGCGAGGAGCGTCGGAAGACGCGGCGTCGGCCGCCGCCGCCGATACGGCGACCGACAACGCCGAGGTCGCCGATCGCGTGTCGGAAGCGCTCGAGCAGATCGATCCGGATGCCAAAGTGCTCTACACCTCGACGTACTCCGTCCCGGGCATCGCGGTCAACGCGGATGCGGACACGCTGCGCGAGCTGGCCGAGCGGCCGGACGTCGAGAAGGTGTCCCGCATCGTCACGCAGTCGATCGAGCTGCCCGCCGCCACCGATGCGTCGCCGTCGAACTCCGCGTCGGACGCTTTGACGCGTGCGGTCAATGCCTGGCAGCAAGCGGGACGCACCGGCAAGGACGTGACCGTCGCCGTGGTGGACACCGGCGTTGACTACACCCACGCCGACTTCGGCGGTCCGGGAACGAAAGAGGCGTACAAGCAGGCGCTCGCCTCGACCGACGCGCCTGCCGCCGGCTGGCTCGACCCGGCCAAGTACCTCGGTGGGTGGGACTTCGCCGGCCCGACGTACAACGGGGCCAACGGTACGCCCTCGTACGACCCGATCCCGCGTCCCGACGCCAACCCGATCGACGGGCCCGGAGGCAACCATGGCACGCACGTTGCGGGAACCGCCGTCGGCCTGGGCGTCGACAAGGACCAGAAGACGTTCCGCGGCGATTACAAGGCACTCTCGGCGGAGAGCGTGCGGTCGACGTTCTCGATCGGCCCGGGCTCCGCTCCGGAGGCAGGACTCATCGCTCTGAAGGTGTTCGGCGACAACGGTGGCAGCACGGCTCTCACCGGAGCCGCTCTGGAGTGGATCGCTCAGAAGGTGGCATCCGGAACCTCGATCGACGTCGTCAACCTCTCGCTGGGCACGAACTACGGCGCGATCGACGACCCCGACAACGCCAAGCTCCAGGTGCTGGTCGACGCCGGCATCCTTCCCGTGGTGGCCGCGGGCAACTCGGGCGACGTCACCGACGTCGGAGGGAGCCCCGGCACCACGATGGGTGCTCTCACGGTTGCCGCGTCATCGAGCGGGCACGGCCTCGCCGATGCGGCCAAGGCCACCGTCGGCGACCCGGCGCAGAACGCTCCCGAGAAGATCAAGGTGCAGTACTCGCAGGAGTTCGGCTGGGACTTCGAGGTCGCGGCGAACGTCGTCGCCCTGTCGGAGAAAGCCAACGCGGATGGATGCAAGCCTTTCGACGCCGCCGACCGCCCTCGAGTACAGGGCAAGATCGTGTGGCTCGAGTGGGACGACGCGGATGTGGCGTGCGGTTCCGCCAAGCGATTCGACAACGCGCATGAAGCGGGAGCGGTCAGCGTCGTGCTCACCGGCCAGGCGGACTCGTTCGAGAACGGGATCGCGGGCAACGCCGCCATTCCCGGCGCACAGCTCACGGGCGACTCGACCAACGCTCTTCGCCCGGCGATGGAAGAGGGGCGGCTCATGATCGAGCTGCGCTCGGATCTCCGCCGCACGATCGAGGTGTTCGACTCGTCGCGCGTCGACACCGCGGCATCCTTCACCTCGCGTGGCACCCACGGCTCGATCGACGACGTCCTGAAGCCCGACGTGTCGGCCCCCGGCGTCTCGGTGATCTCGGCCGGTAACGGCTCGGGAACGGGTCTCGAGGTGCTCAGCGGCACGTCGATGGCCGCACCGCACGCCGCGGGCGTCGCCGCACTGGTCGTCGAAGCTCACCCCGAGTGGTCAGCGGAACAGGTCAAGCAGAAGGTGATGAACACCGCGGCGCACGACACCGTGACCGCCGGTGCCGATCCTCGCGCCTATGGCCCCGCTCGCGTCGGTGTGGGGCGAATCGACGCCTTGGCCGCTGTCGAGGGAGACATCACCCTCCGCTCGGTCGAGAACGGCGACCTGCTCAGCGCCTCGTTCGGCGTGATCGACGCCGGCACCGAGCCGATCGTGCAGACGAGAACCATCGCTGTCGGCAACGACGGGACGGATGCCACCACCCTCGACCTGCGATACTCCCCGCGTACCGAGACCCCGGGCGTGGCCTATGACGTGAGCCCGTCCACGGTCACGGTTCCGGCGGGAGGCCGTGTCGATGTGACGCTGACGCTGCGCATCGACGACCCCGCCGCTCTGCGCCGCACCCTCGACCCGACGATGCAGGCCGAGACCGGGGGAGCGCCCCGCCAGTACCTCGCGGACGCCTCGGGCGTCATCGAGGCGACCGGACCCACGGGAACCTACCCCGTGCGCCTCGCGGTGTACGCCGCGCCGCGTCCCTATTCGGAGACGCACACGGAGGGGATCGCGTTCGACGGCACGTCGGGCACCCTGACGGTCGTGGGTCGAGGGCTCGACCAGGGTGAGGGCCGCGAACGCTACCGTTCGATGATGGTGCCCCTGATCCTCGGCACCACCGACCCGGACGACACGTTCCCCGACACATCAGCCCAGCGCACGCTGGAGAGCGCTGACATCCTCGCCGTGGGAGCGTCGTCGACAGCGCCGCTGCTCGCGGATCCGACGCAGGGCGTGCTCACCTTCGGTCTGCAGATGGACGGCGAATGGGCGCGGATGTCGCCCCTGACCTGGCCGTCGGTGCAGCTCGACGTGAACGGTGACACCCGTGCGGACTTCATCGTGCAGGTGCAGCCCGGCGACGCCGGTGATGTGCCGGTGGCGATGACGATCGATGCCGTGACGGGCGACACGATCGAGGAACGTCCGGTCAACGGTGTGTTCGGTGATCAGGGGACGAATGTCTTCGACAACACCGTTCTCACGATGTCGACCTCGCTGAAGGCGCTCGGATACACGCCGGGCACCACGCAGACGACGATCCGCTACCTCGCGCAGACGCGGTCGTACTACAACCCCGCTTTCGACGGTGGCTATCAGAGCGCGCTGGTCGATCAGACGGCTGCGGCCACGATCGACGCCTACACGCCCGCCCTGGCGTTCGGGGACTCCGGGTCGACGTTGTTCGCTGACGCTGCGGGATCGGTTGCGGTGAACCGGGCGGGGAAGGAGACGCCTCAGGTGCTCGTCCTCCACCTGCACGGCGATGGCGATGCGCGCGCGGAGATCGTCACCCCGACGGTCGTCCCTGAGCCCACGCCCACGCCGACGGACCCGGTCCCGAGCCCGACCGCATCCACCCCCGACGGTGGGGCGACGACTCCGCCCTCGCGCGGCGGCCTCGCCTCGACCGGTGTCGATGGCGTCGCGCTCATGTGGCTCGGTGCCGGTGCGGGTGCCGCGCTGGTCGCCGGATCGGCGATCGCGTGGCGACGCCGCCGACGCTCCTGAGTCCTGCCTCGGCGGGCGTCGCGCATCTCTCGGGATGCGCGGCGCCCGCCGAGGCGGCACACTGGGGGGACATGTCCGATCAGACGCTCGTCATCTCCGACCCTCGCGCGGTCCGCGCCATGGCGAATCCTCTGCGCATGGTCGTGGTCGACGAGCTGTATCGACGTCAGGGTCCGGCGACCGCCACCGAACTCGCCGAGCTCGTCGGGCTCAGCCCGAGCGCGATGAGCTACCACCTCCGGGCGGCCGAATCCACCGGACTCATCCGGCGCGGTGAGTCGACGGACGGACGCGAACGGCCCTGGCTCCCCGCGGCGCCGAGCTACTCGCTCGTGGCGAGTGCGGAGTCGGATGCCGTTCAGCGGATGGTCCTGATCGATTCACGCCTGACCCCCATGCGTCAGCGCATGGAGGAACTGCTGGCGGTGCGGTCTGTCCGCCCTCCGGATGCCGACATCACCTACATGGTCCTGCGGACGGGGCAGCTGCTGTTGAGCGCCGACGAGGTGGGCCGGCTCCAGGACCGCGTCATGGAGGTCTTCGACGAGTTCGAGGCCCTGAGCGCCGGTCGCTCCGAGGAGGGCGAACTGCGGCGCGCGCGGTATATGTGGTCGATCGTCCCGGAGCAGATTCAGCCCGAGGATTGAATCCGGGAGCCGAGGCCGCGTACGGGTCGCCTGCGGTGATTCCGACGGGGCCGGGGTAGCATCCGGGAGCGCAGTGTGGAGAATCGCCCCGACGGAAGAGGTCTGATGTGAAGCGTTCGTCGTTCTTGGTCGCGGGAGCTGTGATCACCGGAGCCCTCTTGGCGGGATGTGCGCCCGCGGCTGATCCGACGCCGAATTCGGACGTGAGTGCGTCCGTGGCACCGGCGGACCCCCAACCGTCCGCGAGCTCGCAGGCTCTGCCGCCGACGGTCGTGTCGCCCGGTGACCTCGACGGACGGGACGTGTCGGTCATCGTCGGCACGGCCCTGGTCATCGCCGCGCCGGACGGCACGGACGCGGAGTGGACCGGGACGACCGCGGATCGCACCATCGCGGAGTTCTCGGCCGGCGGGGCCTCCGAAGGCGCGACGTTCCATCCTGGCTTCATCGCGCGGGGGACGGGAACGACCGACGCGACGCTCAGCGGACCGGACGGAAAAGAGATCGCCTTCCGCATTTCGGTGGTCGCCCCCTGACACTCGGCGGGCTCGTCCGACAGCAGACCCGAGTGCCATTGTCGGGCCGCCGGGGGCGAAACCTCCTGTCCGTACCGTGCTCTGCGTTCCCCTGTCAGATGTGTTGATACGTGTGGCTTCGTGTTGTATCGTGTGGGAATCCTCGAAGGAGATCCCGTGTACGCAATGGAGCGCCAGCAGCTCATCGAGCGCGAACTGCGCGAGGTCGGACGTGTCAGCGTCGTCGACCTGGCCCGTCGCTTCGATGTGACCACGGAGACCGTCCGTCGCGATCTCGACCGCCTCGAGACCACCGGGTCTCTCCGCCGCGTCCACGGCGGGGCCGTGAGCATCGATCGCGCCAGCACCGCCGAGTCGACGCTGACCGAACGTCGTGAGCGTCACGGTGACGCGAAGCGCGCGATCGCCGCGAGCGCGGCCGCTCTGCTGGGTTCCGACTTCCGAGGCTCGATCTTCGTCGACGCGGGCACGACGGCCGCCGCCGTCGCTGCAGCGCTGCCCGCCACGCTCACCGTCTCCGCCGGAGTCGAAGTCGTCACGCACTCGCTCGAAGCCGCGCACCTCCTCGCCGGTGAGGAGCGTCTGTCGCTCACCACCATCGGCGGTCGCGTGCGCGGCGTGACCGCCGCCGCCGTCGGTGCCCACACCGTCCGCGCGATCGGGCAGTTGCGGCCCGACATCGCCTTCATCGGCACCAACGGTCTGAGTGCGACGTTCGGTCTCAGCACCCCGGATCCCGAAGAAGCCGCCGTGAAGACGGCCATCATCCAGTCCGCGCGTCGGATCGTGCTCCTTGCCGACGCGGCCAAATTCGGAGAGGAACTACTCGTGAGCTTCGCTCGTCTCGACGAGATCGACGTCCTCGTCACCGACACCCCGCCGACCGGTGCCCTCTCCGAGGCCCTGGCGGACGCCGATGTGGAGGTACGCGTCGCATGATCGTCACCCTGACCGCCAACCCCTCGGCTGATCGGGCCGTCGTCCTCGCGGAGGCGCTCGCGCCGGGCGAGGTGCAGCGCGCACTGTCGTCACGCGAGGACGCCGGGGGCAAGGGCGTCAACGTCGCCCGCGTCGTCACCGCGGCGGGCGCACCGGCGCGGGCCGTCGTCCCGGTGAACGGCCACGACCCCTACCGCCTTCTGCTCGAAGACGCCGGCATCGCGCTCGACCTCGTCGAGGTCGCGGGCCGCGCACGAGCGAACCTCACCATCACCGACCCGGCGGGCGAGACCACCAAGCTCAACCTCCCCGGCGCCGAGCTCTCCGCCGCGGAAGCCCGCGCGCTCGTGGCGGGCGTCGTCGCCGCGGCAGAGGGCGCGAGCTGGCTCGTCCTGGCCGGATCGCTGCCGCCGGGCGTGCCGCCGACGTTCTACGCCGATCTCATTGCGGCTGTCCGAGAGCGGTGGGGGAGCGCTGCTCCACGGATCGCCGTCGACGCCTCCGGCGCCGCCCTGGCCGCCGTCGTCGAGACCGCCCAGCCGGATCTCATCAAGCCCAACCACGAAGAACTCGCCGAGCTCGTCGGTGAGGATGCCGCGGACGACGCCGACGTCCTCGCCGAGGCGGCGCGTCGCGCACGCGCTCTCGTCCCCGGGCGCGTGGCATCCGCTCTGGTCACCCTCGGCGCCGACGGCGCTCTGCTCTTCTCGTCCGAGGGTGCCTGGCGCGGACGAGCCCCCAGAATCCAGGTCGCGAGCACGGTCGGCGCGGGCGACAGCTCACTCGCGGGCTATCTGCTCGCCGATCTCGAGGGAGCCGCCGCTCCCGAACGTCTCGCGCGCAGCATCGCCTACGGTGCCGCCGCCGCGACCCTGCCGGGAACGCAGGCCCCCACCCCGGCCGATCTGCCCTCCGGGGCGATCACCGTTTCCGATTTCCCCACCCCCATCGCAACATCCTGACCACGGAGGTCACTGCCCATGTCCGACATCATCACTCCGGAGCTCGTCAGCCTCGACGTGCCCCTGGGCACCGACAAGCAGTCGGTGATCCGAGCCCTCGCCGAGCGCGTCGTCGCGCAGGGTCGCGCGACCAGCGCGCAAGAGCTGTTCGACGACGCCTGGGCGCGTGAGCAGAAGGACGAGACCGGCCTGCCCGGCGGTATCGGTATCCCGCACGCGCGCAGCGCCTCGGTCACCGAGCCCACTCTCGCGTTCGCCCGCCTGACCCCCGGTGTCGACTTCGGCGCCCCCGACGGGCCCGCCGACATCGTCTTCCTCATCGCCGCGCCGGCTGGGGCCGACGAGGCGCACCTCGCGGTGCTGTCGCAGCTGGCCCGCAGCCTCATGAACGACCAGTTCATGTCGGGCCTGCGTTCGGCCTCGAGCCCCGCGGACGCGGTGCGGATCATCACGGATGCCGTGAACCCGGCCCCCGCGCCGGCGTCGGCCGAGGCCCCCGCCGCGACCCGCGCGGAAGCACGCACCGCCACGGCGACCAAGACCAAGAAGATCGTCGCCGTCACCGCGTGCGCGACCGGCATCGCCCACACCTTCATGGCCGCCGACGCGCTCACCGCTGCCGGCGCCGAGACCGAGGGCGTGGAGCTCATCGTCGAGCCGCAGGGCTCGAGTGGCTACAAGGCCCTCCCGCAGAGCGTGATCGACGACGCCGACGCCGTGATCTTCGCGGTCGACGTCGACGTGCGCGAGCCCCAGCGCTTCGCCGGCAAGCCCGTCGTCCGCGCGGGTGTCAAGCGCGGCATCGAGCAGCCGAAGCAGCTCATCGCCGAGGCCCTCGCCGCGAGCGACAACCCGAACGCCGCACGCGTGCAGGGCGGTGCCGCCTCGGCATCCGCTCCCGACGCCCCGGTCGCGCAACAGTCGGTGGGCCGTCGCATCCAGCGGTGGCTGCTCACCGGCGTCAGCTACATGATTCCGTTCGTCGCCGGTGGCGGTCTGCTCATCGCGCTCGGCTTCCTGCTCGGTGGCTACGAGGTCACCAAGGACGCCAAGGACATCATCATCCAGAACTCGCTCTGGGATCTGCCGACCGAGGGGATCACGTCGTCGTTCGGCCCGATCGGCCAGTACCTCGGCTCGGTCGCCTTCATGATCGGTGCCACCTCGATGGGCTTCATCGTCGCCGTGCTCGCGGGCTTCATTGCCTACGCGATCGCCGACCGTCCCGGTATCGCTCCGGGCTTCGTCGCCGGTGCCGTAGCGGTGCTGATGAACGCCGGCTTCATCGGCGGCATCATCGGCGGTCTGCTGGCCGGATTCATCGCCTGGTGGCTCGGGCGCTTCGACGCCCCGCGCTGGTTGCGCGGTCTCATGCCGGTCGTGATCGTTCCGTTCCTCGGCTCGATCTTCGCCTCGGGTCTGATGATCCTCTTCCTCGGTCGCCCGATCGCCTCGCTCATGGCCGCGCTCACCGATGGACTCACGTCGCTCGCGGCCAGCAGCGCGGGCGCGATCGTGCTCGGCGTGATCCTCGGCCTCATGATGTGCTTCGACCTCGGTGGCCCGGTCAACAAGGTCGCGTACGTCTTCGCCACGACCGGCCTCGCCGCCGCATCGCAGACCAACACCGCGCCCTACCTGATCTTGGCCGCGGTCATGGCGGCGGGCATGGTTCCCCCGCTCGCGATGGCGCTCGCCTCGACCCTGCTCGCCCGGGGCAAGTTCACCCCCGTCGAACGTGAGAACGGTGCCGCCGCCTGGCTGCTCGGAGCCTCGTTCATCTCCGAGGGGGCGATCCCGTTCGCCGCGGCCGACCCCCTGCGCGTCATCCCCGCCTCGATGGTGGGTGGGGCGATCACGGGTGGCCTGAGCATGCTGCTGAGCGTGCAGTCGTTCGCCCCGCACGGTGGCATCTTCGTCTTCTTCGCGATCACCCCGTTCTGGGGTTTTGCCCTCGCGATCGTGGCGGGTACCGTCGTGACGGCGCTAATCGTCGTGGCCCTCAAGGGTCTCGGTCGCAGCACCAAGGACGCCGCCGTCGCCGAGGCCGCTCCCGCAGCCACGGTCGCCGCCTAAACCCCGTCGAATCGGAAGGATTCACCATGGCAGAACGTCAGGCCACCATCGCCAGCGCCTCGGGCCTCCACGCCCGCCCCGCGAAGCTCTTCGTGCAGGCCGTGCAGGAGAAGAAGATCCCCGTCACGATCGCAGTGAACGGCGGCGCCGACCTCAACGCCGGCAGCATCCTGTCGCTCATGGGTCTCGGAGCCGGTCACGGCACCGTCGTGACCCTCAAGGCCGAGGGCGAGGGCGCCGAGCAGGCGCTCGACGAGCTCGTCGCCCTTCTCGAGACCGACCTCGACGCGCAGTAAACACTTCACGCAGAACACCGGATGCCACGGGCCTGACGGCTCGTGGCATCCGGTGTTCTGGCGTTTCGGGGCGGCCGTCGTGTTCCGGACTCCGGACCAGCCCGGGCTCAGCGCCGCACCCGAGACGCGTTACCCGCCGAGGGCCTCACCCGTTCCGGAGTCCGGGACGACGCCGCGTCACACGTCGGTCGAGTCGCCCGGCTTGAGATCGACGAATGACCCGCCATTCTGCTCGGCGGCCCAGGTCAATCGCCCATCGCCCATCTGCTTGCCGGCAGCTGAGAGGGTCATGTCGTGCGTGGCGAAGACGCGCTCGGGCTTGACGTCGAGGACGAAGTCGATCGCGTCGCCGATCTTCAACCAGGGGGCGCCCACGGGGGCCGCGAGCAGAGCGACCTTCTTGTGCTTCGGGACGGTGTACGAATCGCCCGGGTAGTACAGCGCACCGTTCACCAGGACGCCGACATTGTCGATGACCGGGATGGACTCGTGGATGACGGCGTGCTTCCCGCCGAAGAACTCCAGGTGGAAGGGCGCGAGGTCGAGGGTATCGCCCGGATGCACGACCGTGATCTCGAAGCCCACCGCGGCCTGCTTGACTCCCTCGGGGCCGTAGATCGGTGTGCCGGGGTGCGCTTCCAACAGACGCGTCAGATGCTCAGGCGTCCAGTGATCCGGGTGTTCGTGGGTGAGGACGATGCCCACGAGTCCGTCGAGTCCCTCGAGCGGCGAGGTGAAGGTCCCCGGATCGATGACGAGCGTGTGTCCCGACTCGGTGAGGACGAGGGCGGCGTGTTCGTGCTTGGTTACTCGCATGGCCGCAAGTCAACTCTTCGCACGACGGTGCGGCAACCGCTGGCGCGCACGACCGTGGCGGAGTAGATATGCTCGCCGGGGGATACTCGACGAGCTCTTCCCCCTGTCGTGCGATGGCGGTACGGTGGCCGGACACGCCCGAGATCCGCGGCGATCCCGCCCCGATTTTGCCTGCGTGTTTTTGTGGTGCATACTTGAACGGTTGCGACGCGGCCCCATCGTATAGCGGCCTAGTACGCCGCCCTCTCACGGCGGTAACGCGGGTTCGAATCCCGCTGGGGTCACCAACGACAAAAAGGCTCCGACCGAATGGTCGGGGCCTTTTTGTTGTTCGGGTGCCGCGGCTGGACGAGGAGCCGCATGAGCGGGTTGGGCCCCACCGCCCGGAGGCTCCGCACGCTCGGCGGTGCGCGCCCGCCATGCGCAGAATCGGAGATGTGCAACGGATTCGGATGCCGCGAGCACTGGCATCCGAATCCGTTGGCGGCGTCCGACTCCGGCGTCACACGTCCGCGTCAGTCGACCGGCGACGCCGGGCCCGCCGGACTCCCCACACCACCGCGCCGATCACCGCGGCCACGGCGAGCCAGGGGAGAAGGAAGCCCAGCCCGATCACGACGCCGTTCAGCGCGGCGACGAGACCGTTCCACCCCGCGACGAGGCCGTCGCCGAAGCCGGCGGGATCGGCCGAGACGGTCGAGGCCTGAGGGAGCACCTGCACCGACAGCGACGACATCGCCACCTGGGACTCCAGGAGCGTCAGCTGTTGCCGGTCCACGTCCAGCTGCGCCTGGCGCTCGGCGAGAGCCGACTCGGCCGCGATGAGATCGCTCACCGAGGCGGCCTGTGCCATCAGCTCCGTCAGTCGAGCGACGGATGCCTCTGCCGCGGCGACGCGTGCCCGCAGGTCGACCGCCTGATCGGTGACATCGCTTCGGTTCACGCTCGACGCGGTCACGGTCCCGATGTCGGACAGGCCGTCCACGACGCTCGTGAGCTGGTCGGCGGGGACGCGGACGGTGACCCACGCGGTCGAGGGATCACCGCTCGCGCCCTGCGGCATATCCTGCCCCTCGAACGGCACCGCGCCGGACGCGCCGCCGACCTGCGACGATTCGACGTAGCCTCCGACGGAGGTCGCGGCATCCGAGATCCCGGTGACAGCGGCGCCGACGTCGCTCGCCTCGACCGTGGCCGATCCGTTCGCGACGATCTCGCGCGTGGGAGCGCCGGGCGCGGCCTCGGTGACCGATCCATCGAGCGAGGGGGCATCGGCGGCACTACCCGCGGCCCCGGAGTACTGCTCCGTGAGGGCGTCCCCACCCGCGGCGGACTGCTCGAACAGAGCGCGACTGCCGCCGTTCATGACGGCGGGGCCGACGATGGCCGCGATCAGGACCACGCTGGCGGCCGCGGCGGTCCACCCGCCGATCCGGGCGCGACGCCGCCGGCGATCGGCACGGGCGGAGTCGCTGATGCGCGCGAAGATCACCCTCTCCATCGATTCGATCCGGTCGTCGTCGAGAGGGGGGAGCGTGGGGGTGTTCATGGGGTCTCCGTCTCCATTGCGGTGGCGCGCATCCGAGACCGGATGCGGGAGAGGCGATTGCGCACCGTGCCGTGCGTGACGCCGAGATGCTCTGCCGCAGCCTGGTAGCCGTAGCCCTCGGCGGCGCACAGACGGAAGATCTCGCGATCCACCTCGCCGAGGCCGTCGACCTCGGCGAGGATCGCACGCACCGTTTCCGCGTCGACGACCTCCTGCTCGACGTCGACGCGCGCCGGCATCTCGGGGTCGAGGGCGGCGTGCGACCCGTGACGCGCCCGGGCACGGAGGCGGTTCGCCGCCTGCAGGCGACAGACCGTCGAAAGCCACGGCAGGAGCGACGTCCCCTCCAGCGTCATACCGGGCAGCTTCTTCCACGCGACGACGAACGTGTCCTGCACGACGTCGTCCGCATCGCTGGGATTGCCGACCAGGCCCAGTGCCGTCCAGTACACCGGGCGGACATACGCGCGGTACAGCGATCGGAAGGCCATCTCCGACCCGCCCGCTGCGCGCGCGACGAGCGCCCTGTCGTCGATCACGTCGTCGGTCATCGGCATCCACTTCTCGTCGGGAGCGGCTCTGCGAGCACTCTCTCACTGAGAGGTGTTCGGGCGCGCGCGATCGTCTCACGGAGATACGCACGCAATGAGCACTACGTGCACAAGCCGCCCGCTGCGCAGGGGACGGCCGATAAACTAGAGCGTTTCCCCCCGAGAAAGGCCCGCGATGGAGCTGCAGCTGGACCCGCTCTTCCAGACGATCACCCTCGTGGTGCTCGTGCTGATCCTGGTCGCGGATCTGCTGATCATCCTCAAGCGCCCTCACATCCCCGCGGCGAAGGAATCGACCCTGTGGGTCGTGTTCTACGTCACGCTCGCGCTCATCTTCGCCGGAGTGCTGTGGATCGTCGCCGGGGGAGAGGTCGCGGGGCAGTTCGTCGCCGGCTGGCTGACCGAGTACAGCCTCTCGATCGACAACCTGTTCGTCTTCGTGCTGATCATGGGGCAGTTCGCGGTGCCCCGGCGCTATCAGCAGGAGGTGCTGATGGTGGGCATCATCATCGCGCTCATCCTGCGTGGGGCGTTCATCCTGGTCGGCGCGACCATCATCGAGAACTTCAGCCCGATCTTCTACCTGTTCGGCGCGTTCCTCGTGTACACCGCGATCCGCCAGGCCTTCCCGGGCGACGACCACGACGACGACACGCAGGAAGAGAATCTGATCGTGCGGACGCTCCGGCGCGTCCTGCCGATGAGCGACTCCTACGACGGCAAGAAGGTCATCACGCGCGTGAACGGCAAGAAGCTGTTCACGCCCATGATCATCGTGTTCGTCGCGATCGGCGTGACCGACCTGCTGTTCGCGATCGACTCGATCCCCGCGATCTTCGGCATCACGCAGAGCCCGTTCATCGTCTTCACCGCCAACCTCTTCGCCCTCATGGGGCTGCGTCAGCTGTACTTCCTGCTCGGCGACCTGCTCGACCGCCTCAAGTACCTCCACTACGGCATCGCGTTCATCCTGGCGTTCATCGGCGTGAAGCTCGTCTTCCACGCGATGCACGTCAACGAGCTGTCGTTCCTCAACGGCGGCGAGCCCATCGAGTGGGCTCCCGAGATCTCGACCTGGGTGTCCCTCGCCGTCATCGTCCTGTCGATGGCGGTGGCGACGATCGCGAGCCTCGTCGCCGCGCGGGGTGAGTCGTCGTCCGCCGGGGCTCAGGATGCCGCTGCGGAAGTGGCGGGTGAGAAAGGGACGCCGGCGACGGTGGAGCAGCCCGAGCGCGACGGACGGTGACCGAGGAGCCTGAGCCTGTCGAAGGGTCCGGGGGTCTGCGAGCGCCGGGGTGCAGCGCCGCGGCGTGAGGGCCCTGAGCCTGTCGAGGGGTCCGGGGCTCCGCGGGGGCCGGGGTGCAGCGCCGCGGCGT
>NZ_JARHXC010000171.1:0-18901 GCF_029222405.1 Microbacterium sp. Kw_RZR3
CTCCGGCCTCGGCCAGATCGACGCGGTGCGCGGTGAGGAGAATCTCGCGGGTGCGCTCCACCTCGTCGTGGACACGGTCGGTGTCCCAGCCGAGGGGACCGGCGACCGCCTCGGCGACCTCGACCAGCGTGCGCTCGGTCATTCCGCCGACGAACGCGAGGTGCGTCCGGCGCAGGAGCACGTCGATCAGGTGCACGACCTGCTCGTTGCGGGCGATCCACTCGAGTTCCTCGACGTAGTAGCCGGGGGCGTGCTCGATCGGAGTGGGCTCGGCCGGGAGCGCTTCGAGAAGCAGGTCGGCACGGGTGCCGTAGCGCGTGAGGAGGGCTTCGACGAGCTCGCGGGAGTGAGCATTCGTGCGTGCGGCTACCCACCGACGGCGCGCCTCGGGGGTCGCCGGGAAGCCCGCGCCGCCGCCGATCGGCAGTCCCTGCGTGCTCACGCGGTGCGGACGACGCAGCTTCTGCAGCGTCTTCATGCTGAGGTGCTCGGCCAGCGCGCGGAACGTGGTCCACTTGCCGCCGACCAGGCTCATCGCGGGAACGCCCGCGATCTCGTCCTCGACGATGCGGTAGTCACGCGAAACGAAACCGGGAGCGGTGTCGTCGTGACGCGGGAGGGGACGGATGCCGGAGAAGGTGTAGACGATCTGCGAGCGGTCCACCGCGATGCTCGGGAAGACGTGCCCGACGAGGTCGAAGAAGTAGTCGATCTCGTCGTCGGTGCACACCACGGGCTTCGACGGGTCGGCGTCGATGTCGGTCGTGCCGACGAGGACGCGGTCCTTGAGCGGGTAGATCAGCACGATGCGGCCGTCGGAGTGCTCGAAGAAGATTTCGCGTCCACCCGTAGCGGCGAGCAGCTCGGGGTTGTCGAGGACGATGTGCGAGCCCTTGGTGCCGCCCATGAACTGGGTCTTGAGCCCCATGGCGGCGTTCGCGAGGTCGGTCCAGGGGCCGGCCGTGTTCAGGATGACCTTGGCCTTGACCGAGAACTCCTCGCCCGAGACCTCGTCGCGGACGCGCACGCCGTTCGCGTCTGCGCCGATGGCGGAGACGTAGTTGACGGCCTGCGTGCGGCCGGCTCCGGCGACGATGCCGTCGTGGAGCACGTCGAGCGCGATGCGCTCGGGGTCGTGCATCGACGCGTCGAAGTACGTCGCGGTGTAGGCGAGGTCGGGGTTGAGCTTGGGCAGAGCCTGCAGCGACTTCTTCTTCCCGAGGAAGGTGTGGCGGGGAACCGAGCCACCGTCTCGCGAGAAGGTGTCGTACATGATCAGGCCGACCTTGATCAGCAGGGCGCCGCGCTCATTGGGCTTGCCGCGACCGTGGGTCACGAGGAGGCGGAACGGCGCCGACAGGATGCCGGAGAACGTCTTGTAGATCGGGATCGTTGTCTCGAGGGGCTTCACGTAGTGCGGCGCGGTCTTGAGCAGATCGTTGCGCTCGGTCACCGCTTCCTTGACGAGACGGAACTCGCCGTTCTCGAGGTAGCGGATCCCGCCGTGCACCATGTGGCTGGAGGCCGACGAGGCGCCCGAGACGAAGTCGCCGCGCTCGACGAGGGCGACGCTCACACCCTGCAGGGAGAGGTCACGGAGAGTGGCGAGGCCGTTGATGCCCCCGCCGATGATGAGGACGTCGATGTCTTCGGCGTCACGAAGCGCCTGAACGTCGGCGCGGAGCGAAGTTGCGGGGGACGACATGTCGACTGCGACCTTTCGTAGTTGGTACGCCGACAGAATGCGCCCGTCTGCACGTTGTTGCAAGCCCCTTGAAAAAACGTGCACAATGGGGGCGGACGGGAGGGCCCATGGTGACCCAGGCAGAAGCCCGCAGCCGGGATGCTCTCCGCGCCGCGCAGCTGTATTACATGCAAGATCTGACGATGGACGCCATCGCCCATGAGATGCGCGTCTCGCGCTCCTCGGTGTCGCGCCTGCTGCAGCACGCCCGCGACGTCGGGCTGGTGACGATCTCGATCAGCCCGCCCGACGACGCCCGCGGGCAGATGGCGCAGCGCATCGCCGACCGCTTCGGCATCGCCGCGCACGTGGTGCCCACGCCCGCACGCACGACGGAGGCCGATCGCCTCGAACGCACGGCCCTGACCGCCGCGCGCATCCTCACCGAGCGGGTCGAGTCCTCGATGACGGTGGGGATCGCGTGGGGGTCGACGCTCTCGGCGATCGCCCGCCACGTCCCCGCCAAGGACGTGCACGACACCCACATCGTGCAGATGAACGGTGCCGCCAACGTCCGCACCAGCGGCATCCCGTACGCGGGAGAGATCCTGTCGCGGTTCGGGACCGCCTGGTCGTCGTCGGTGCACCAATTCCCGGTTCCCGCGCTCTTCGACGATCCCCAGACGAAGCGTGCGATGTGGCGGGAGCGCTCGGTGCGTTCCGTCCTCGAGATCCAGGACCGCGTCGGGCTCTTCGTGTTCGGCCTGGGTTCGCCGCAGGCCGACGTGCCCTCGCACGTCTACAGCAGCGACTACTTCGACGAGCGTGATCGGGCGGTGATCGAGCGCGAGGGCGTGGTCGGCGACTGCGCGACGGTGTTCTACCGCGTCGATGGGTCCAGCGACATCCCCGAGCTGAACGCCCGCTCGAGTGGCCCCGACCTCGACACCGTCCGGCGCATCCCGCGGCGGTTCTGCGTGGTGTCGAGTCTGTCGAAGCTCGACGCCCTGCGCGGCGCCCTCGCGGCGGGACTCGTCACCGAACTCGTCGTCGAAGAGGCCCTCGCCCGTCGCCTGCTGAGCGTCACGCGCTGAGCCTCACGCGCTGAGACTCAGCGCTCGCCGAAGCCGTCCTCGATCAGAGCCCGGAGGTCGTCCAGGGCCTCTCGCGCCTCGGGGCCGGTCGCGCTGACGCGGACGCGTGATCCCTGACGCACGCCCAGCGCCATTAGCGCCAACAGGCTGCGCGCCGAGATCTCTTCCGAACCCGTGTCGAGATCGATGAGACGCACGTCGGCGTCGTACCGCGACGCGGTCTTGACGAAGGTCGCGGCCGGCCGAGCGTGGAGGCCCGACGGGTTCGTGATCATCGCCTCGAAAGCCGCGCCTTCCGCGGCCTTCGCGGTTTCGGATGCCGCACCCGCACCGGCGCTGTCCGTGTCCGCCCCCAGCTGTCGGCGCTTCGCGTCGCCCGCCGTCGCGCATTCCGTCGCGACCGCGTCGAGTCCTGCTCCGCCCGCGGCCGTCACGACCGCCGCCACGAGACCCTCGACGAAGGGTGCCGCGCTGAGGCGGACACGATCCGGTTCGGCGACGAACTCCAACGCCGTCTCGGCACTGAGGATCGCGGAGCCGAGATCCATCAGAACGAGCACCCCGTCGCCGCCGTCGGCCTCGTCGATCGCGGAAGCGATGGCCACGGCATCCGTCCCGAGGTCGCCGTCGGGCCCGCCCGCTGCGACGCGCACCGTGGGCGGATTCTCCCCACCCATCTGCAGGGCCAGTTCGATCGCGGCGTCGGCCAGGGCGCGCGAGTGCGAGACGACGACGAGGCCGATCATGCGGCGTCCGCCAGCGTGTCCCGCAGGGCTTCGAGCAGGAGCGTCGCCGACGTGGCGCCCGGGTCGAGGTGCCCGGCGCTGCGCTCGCCGAGATAGCTCGCGCGGCCCTTGCGCGCGACGAGCGGCTCGGTGGAGTCGCGGCCGCGGGCGCCGGCCTCGGCTGCCGCGCGCGCGGCTCCGGCAGGGTCGGCGCCGTCGGCGACGGCCGTGTCCCACGCGTCGAGCGCGGGAGCCAGGGCGTCGATCATCGTCTTGTCGCCGAGTTCCGCTTTGCCGCGAGCCACGACTCCGTCGACGCCGGCGCGGAGGGCGGCGCCCAGGGCCGTGGCATCCGCATCGTCCGACGTCAGGGCGGGACCCATCCGCAGGAAGAACGTGCCGTAGAGCGGGCCGCTCGCGCCGCCCACCGACGACACGAGCGTCATCCCGACGGTCTTGAAGAGCTCGGCAGGCGTCGCCGGTGCGGGGTCGAGCTTGGCCACCACGGCGTCGAGCCCCCGTGCCATGTTCGAACCGTGATCGGCGTCACCGATCTCGGAGTCCAGGCGCGTGAGCTCGTCCTTGTGCTGCTGGACGGCGTCGCGGAACGCATGGATCCAGGCGACGAGATCGTCGATCGAGACGGCGCCGCTCATGCGCCCCACCGCAGTCCCGGGGTCACGACCGGCGCGTCCCACAGGCGCAGCATCTCATCGTCGGCCTTCACCACCGTGAGCGACGCTCCCGCCATGTCGAGGCTGGTGATGTAGTCGCCGATGAGCACGCGCTGCACGACGACGCCCGCGTCGGCCAGCAGGGGAGCGATCTCGCCGTAGAGCAGGTATTGCTCGATCAGCGGCGTTCCGCCGAGCCCGGACAGCAGCACGATGGCCGGCCCGACCGGGTCGCGGAAGTCGTGGACGATCGGGTCGACCATGAGCTTCGCGATCTCGTGAGCGGATGCCAGCTTCACGCGCGACCGACCGGGTTCGCCGTGGATGCCGACCCCGACCTCCATCTCGTCGTCGGGCAGCTCGAAGGTGGGTCGGCCCGCAGCGGGGACCGTGCAGCTGGTCAGCGCCACTCCCATCGAGCGGCCGGCCGCGGACACGCGGCGCGCGAGCTCGGCGACGGTGGCGAGGTCGGCTCCCTCTTCGGCCAGGGCGCCGACGATCTTCTCGAGGATGACCGTGGTGCCGGTGCCACGGCGGCCCGCGGTCCACGTCGAGTCCTGGACCGCGACGTCGTCAGCCACGACGACCGCCTCGACCTGCACCCCCTCAGCCGCCGCCAGCTCGGCCGCCATCTCGAAGTTCAAGACGTCGCCGGTGTAGTTCTTCACGATGTGCAGCACACCCGCACCCGCATCGACGGCCTGCGTCGCCGCGAGCACCTGATCGGGCGTGGGGGAGGTGAAGACCTCGCCTGCCGCCGCCGCGTCGAGCATTCCGCGTCCGACGAAGCCTCCGTGCAGTGGCTCGTGGCCCGAGCCTCCACCCGAGACGAGGGCGACCTTGCCGGCGCGGATCGGCTCCGCCCGCAGGATCACGCGATTCTCCGCGTCGACGCGGAGCTCGGGGTAAGCGGCTTCGATGCCGCGCAGGGCCTCGGCCAGCACGTCGGCCGGGTCGTTGACGAACTTCTTCACGGTGCCTCCTCGTCGTGGCGGTGACGGTTCGGGGCCGTCACTCCCGACCCTGCTCGCCCCGCGTCGCCGCGTCAAGCAGCAACTCGAGGAGGCGAGCGTCAGAGGCGCTCGTGCGGGAGCACCTGCTTGATGCGCTCGAGGGGGTTCTGCGCGGGGGCCTCGTTGTACGCGTTCGCGAGCTCCTGCTCGCTGAGGGCGTGGATCGCGGCCATGATCTCGTCGGTCGCGCCGCGACGCGCCCGGCCCGAGGTGGCGGGCCCGTGGGGGGAGAGGTCGATGGGCTCGCCGAAACGGACCGTGATGCGCTCTTTCGTCGTCGGGATCTTCGCGCCGACCGGCATGACCTTGTCTGTGCCGATGAGGCCGACCGGGACGACCGGAGCGCCCGTCTGCAGGGCCAGGAAGGCGACTCCGGTGCGTCCTTTGTAGAGGCGGCCGTCGAGGGAACGCGTGCCCTCGGGGTAGAGCGCGACCGCGCGACCGTCCTCGAGCAGCGCGCGCTGCTGCTCGAGGGCGTCGAGGGCTTTCTGCCCGGCGCCGCGTTCGACGGGGATCGCGCCGATCGCGGTGAAGAACTGCCGCGAGGCCCATTTCTCGAAGTACGCCGACTTCGCCATGAAGTGAACGGGGCGAGGAGCCGCGACGGGGATCGCGATGGAGTCGATGAACGACAGGTGGTTGCTCGCAAAGATGACGGGGCCCGTGCGCGGGACGTTCTCGCGTCCTTCGACGCGCGGGCGGTACACGGCGCGGGCGAGGGGGGCGATGAGCGAACGCCCGAGGACGTACGTCGCACCCATCTGCTGCGGCACGGCGGCGGGGGTCTCGGCGGGCACGTCGGAACTCACCCGTCGAGATTACTCGCCGCCGCATGCCGGGTCGCGCATGGGGACTCTCAGCCGCGCCTAAGACGGATGCGCGAGGATGGGGGTTCCCTGTCTTCTCTCGAGAGGTTCTCCGTGCGCTTCCGCCCGATCGCTTCCCTGTCCGTCGCCGCCGTCGCGGTGCTGCTTCTGGCTGGGTGCGCCGGTTCGTCCGATGACAGCCAGACGCCGGACGCCAGTGCGAGCCCCGACGCCGGACAGTGCCAGACGCCGTTCACGGGCGACGTTCCCGCGGGCCTCGAGGTGTCCGGCGACTTCAAGGGCGAGGTCACGGTGACCCGGCCCGACGGATTCGCGCCGAGCGCGATCCAGCGCAGCACTCTCATCGAGGGCACCGGCGACGAGGTGAAGGCCGGCGATCTCGTCAAGGCGAACTACACCGTGATCGACGCGTCCACCGGCGAGGTCGCGCTCGACTCGCTCAAGAGCGATCCCTCGGGCATGGACATGATCGTCAACGCCCAGCAGATCTTCGGTGCCGCGGTGTCGTGCGTGCCGATCGGCTCGCGCACCGTCTCGACATTCCCCGCGGGAACGCTGGGCGAGGGCTCGCCGGCCTACATCCTCGTCGCCGACTCGATCTCCGAGCTGCCCACGCGTGCCGAGGGCACCGAGGTGGCGCCCGTCGAGGGCATGCCGACCGTGACCTTCGCCGACAACGGTGCTCCGACGATCACCGTGCCGACAACGCCGGCGCCCACCGAAACCCGCATCGAGAACCTCCGTCAGGGAACGGGCGACGTCGTGAACCCCGGCGACACCGTGATCGTTCAGTACACCGGCGTCCTCTACGACGGCGGCACCGTGTTCGACTCGAGCTGGGACAAGGGTGCGCCGACGCAGTTCGCGACGACCGACGTCGTCCCGGGCTTCAAGCAGGCGCTCGAGGGTCAGACGGTCGGCTCGCAGGTCGTCGCCGTGATTCCTCCCGCCGACGGCTACGGCGACCAGGCAAAGGGCTCGATCCCGGCCGGGTCCACGCTCGTGTTCGTCGTGGACATCCTCGGCGTCCAGCACGCAACTCCCGCCGCTCAGTAGGCTGACGGGATGCGCCGCGTCCTCCTCCTCGGTTCCACCGGTTCGATCGGCACGCAGGCGCTCGACGTCATCCGCGCGAACGCGGACCGCTTCGAGGTCGTCGGCCTCGCCGCCGGTTCCGACCGTGCGGGGGTCGAGGCGCAGGCGCAGGCGTTCGGTGTTGAGCACGTCGCCCTCGGCGCGATCGAGGCGGAGCAGCTCATCCGCGACGTCGAAGCCGACGTGGTCGTCAACGGCATCACGGGCTCGGTGGGACTCGGTCCCACCATCGCCGCTCTCGAAGCGGGGCGCACCCTCGCCCTGGCGAACAAGGAGTCGCTGATCGTCGGCGGCGACCTCGTCACCGCGCTCGCCGCCCCGGGCCAGATCGTGCCGGTCGACTCCGAGCACTCGGCGATCGCGCAGGCGCTGCGATCCGGAGAGGCGCACGAGGTGCGCCGGCTGGTGCTCACGGCATCCGGAGGCCCTTTCCGCGGTCGTTCGCGCGAGCAGTTGCGGGGCGTCACGCCCGCCGAGGCGCTCGCGCACCCCACGTGGGACATGGGACGCGTCGTGACGACCAACTCGGCGACGCTGGTCAACAAGGGGCTCGAGGTCATCGAGGCGCATCTGCTCTTCGACGTGCCGTACGACCGCATCGACGTCACCGTCCATCCGCAGTCGATCGTGCACTCCATGGTCGAGTTCGTCGACGGATCGACCATCGCGCAGGCGTCGCCGCCCGACATGCGGTTGCCGATCTCTCTCGGCCTCGACTGGCCGCGCCGCGTGGCCGGCGTCGGGGCGCCGCTCGACTGGACGACCGCGAGCCGGTGGACTTTCGAGCCGCTCGACGAGGAGGCCTTCGGGTCCGTCGCGCTCGCGAAGAAGGTCGGGCGTGCGGGAGCGACGTATCCCGCCGTCTTCAACGCCGCGAACGAGCAGGCCGTCGATGCGTTCCACGAGGGGCGGCTGAGCTTCCTCGGCATCCTCGAGATCATCGAAGCGGTCGTCGACCGCCACGAGGCGCCCGCGACGCTCACGCGCGAATCGCTTGCCGACGCCGAGGTCTGGGCTCGTCGGACGGCGGATGCCGTGATCGCGGCGCGCTGACCGACTCGAGCCGCGTGCGGGGGACCCTGAGCCTGTCGGAGGGACCGGGCTGACGTGGGTTCCGGTGGCTTCGACGGGCTCAGCCACCTCGCGACGGGTGGCTGAGGCGTGACGCGGCGCTGCCGTCTCAGGCGGGGAAGTCGACCGGGCGCCCGGGGTCGGACGACGGCGTGCGGTCCGTCGGGTAGGGCACGGGCCACTGCGGCTCTGGCACCGCCCACCCGGCGGCGCGCAGCGCGCGCCGGGAGAGCTCGCGCGCCGAGTAGGGCGTGCGGACCCCACGGATGTCCCGGTAGTCCTGGTGTCCGGGGCCGGCCCACAGGATCGCGTCGCCCTCGCCCACGAGCCTCACGGCCTCGAGGATCGCGCGCTCAGGCGGGGTGAACTCGAGGATCTCGGCGTCAGGCCGCGCGCGGCGCGCACCCTCGATCAGGACCTCGCGGATGGCATCCGGATTCTCGTGCCGGGGGTGGTGGTCGGTGACGACGAGGATGTCGCTGCCGAGCACAGCCGTGCGCCCCATGTCGTGGCGCTTGGTGGCGTCGCGGTCGCCGTCGGCGCCGAAGAGCATGACGACCTTGCCGGGGGTCACCCGGCGGACCGCCGCAAGGGTCTTCTCGAACGCGTCGGGGGAGTGACCGAAGTCGACGTAGACCGCCGGGCCCTCGGGGCCGGAGACGAGCTGCGTGCGCCCCGGGAGTGAGGCATCGATGCGGCCGCCGTCGAGGGCGTCGACGAGGCGTTCCCACGCGTAGCCGGTCTCGAGCAGCATCACGATCGCCAGGCCGGCGTTGGCGGCCATGTGCCGACCGATCACCGGAACGACGGTGGTGAGCGTCCGACCGTCACGGGCGCGGAGGGTGAACTCGGTGCCCTCCTGCCGCTCGTCGACGATGTCGACCGTCCAGTCGGCGTCGGCGGCGGGATCCGAGGCGATGGCCGGGGTGACGATCGTGACGACGGGGATCTCGGCGCGCGCGGCGATCTCGGCACCGGCGGGGGAATCCAGGCAGACCACGCCGCGACGCGCGCGATCGGCGCGGAAGAGCGGCAGCTTCGCCTCGAAGTACTCGCGCATGTCGGCGTAGTCGTCGAGGTGGTCGTGCGTGAGGTTGGTGAAGCCCGCGACGTCGAACACGAGGCCGTCGACGCGGTGACGGGTGAGAGCCTGGGCGCTCACCTCGACCGCCACGGCCTCGACCCCGCGTTCGCGCATGAGGGCGAGAAGGGCGTGGAACTCGGATGCCTCGGGGGTAGTGAGCCGCGAGACGATCACCTCGCCCGCGATGTGGCGCTCCGCCGTCGACGACAGGCCCGTGACGACGCCGAGCTGACCGAGGATCCCCTCGAGCAGGTGCGAGACGCTCGTCTTGCCGTTGGTGCCGGTCGTGGCCAACAGCTGCGGGAGTGCGTCGTCAGGGCCGGTGCCGTACACCCACGCGGACAGGTCGCCCAGGAGCGCGCGGGGATCGTCGACGACGACGATCGGAAGACCCGTAGGGCCGGCGATATCGGCACCGTCGGCATCGGTGATGACGGCGACCGCTCCGCGCTCGGCGGCGGTCGCGGCGAACTCCGCCCCGTGCCGGTTCACGCCGCGGATCGCGACGAAGGCCTCGCCCGCGCGCAGATCGGCGGTCGCGAGCGTGATGCCCGTGAGGGTCGTCCCCTCGACCTCCCCGACGGTGCGGACGCCGAATCGGCGGGCGAGCTCGGCGAGGTCGCGCTGGGGCGGACGCTCGGGCCGGAGCACGGGCGGGAGGTTCGGGGCAGCGTCGGTCGGCATCCCGTCCATTGTCTCATCCGGTCTCGCACAGACAGGGCATCGCAGCCGCACGGGCGCTTCAAAGGAGCGCGGCGGTATCGTCGGCGGGTGACTGTCATCGCGTTCCTCATCGGCGTCCTCGTGCTCGTGGTGGGACTGGCCGTTTCGATCGCGCTGCACGAGATGGGTCACCTTCTGCCGGCGAAGATCTTCGGCGTCCGGGTCGGGCAGTACATGATCGGCTTCGGGCCGACGCTGTGGTCGCGCCGGATCGGCGAGACCGAGTACGGGTTCAAGGCTCTGCCCCTCGGCGGCTTCATCTCGATGGCAGGCATGTATCCGCCCGCTCCCGAGGGTGAGGAGCCGTCGAAACGGCGGTCGCGGTTCTTCGCCACGATGGTGCAGGACGCCCGGGATGCCAACGCCGAGACGCTCATCGGGGGCGACGATCGCGCCTTCTACCGGCTGCCCGTGTGGAAGCGCATCATCATCATGCTCGGCGGGCCGGCGATGAACCTCGTCCTCGCGGTCGTGCTGTTCACGATCGCGCTGAGCGGCATCGGCATCCAACAGGGGACGACGACCGTCGCGTCGGTCTCGGAGTGCGTCATTCCCGCGAGCCAGCAGCGGCAGGACTGCGAGCCGTCCGACCCGGTCGCGCCCGCCAAGGCGGCGGGGATGCAGCCGGGCGACACGATGATCTCGATCGACGGCACCCCCGTCTCGACCTTCAACGAGGCGGCGGCGATCATCCAGGCGTCTCCCGGCAAGCCCCTGTCGATGGTCATCGAGAGAGACGGCGCGGAGCAGACCGTACAGTTCACCCCGCAGTCGACCGACCGGGCGGTGACGAACGCGCAGGGCCAGCCGGTGACCGATACCTCTGGCGCCCCCGAGTACGAGACGATCGGATTCGCCGGCCTCAGCCCGCAGATCGCGTTCGAGCCGCAGCCGATCTGGACCGGAGTCGAGGCGACGGGTCAGTACATCGGACAGGTCGCGACGATCATGTCGCAGCTGCCGGTGCGTGTCTACGACGTCGCCGTCGACACGATCACGGGTCAGCCGCGAGACGCCGACAGCCCGATGAGCGTCATCGGCGCCGGCCGGATGGCGGGCGAGATCGCCGCGGTGAACGCTCCGATCCTCGAACGCGTGCAGCAGATCGTCCTGCTCCTCGGCGGACTGAACATCGCCCTGTTCGCGTTCAACTTGATCCCGCTGCTGCCCCTGGACGGCGGGCATGTCGTCGTGGCGCTCTGGGACGGGCTGAAGAAGCTCGTCGCGCGCGCCCGCGGGCGGATTGCCAAGCCCGTGGATGCCACGCGCCTGGTGCCCGTGACCTTCGTCGTCGTCATCCTGCTGGTGGGCGTGGGCAGCGTGCTGTTCCTCGCCGACATCTTCAATCCGGTGAAGCTGCTCTAGCGTCGCGTGGTCCCGGTGGCTTCGACGGGCTCAGCCACCTGGGCCGCGCGGGTCGAGGGGCGTCGACGGGCTCAGGCACCCCTGCCCGGGTGGTCCCTGAGCCTGTCGAAGGGACCGGAACGTCAGAGGACGTGAGCGATCAACCGCTCCAGCGTGCGCATGCCGTCGCGCGACAGGATCGACTCGAGGTGCCCCTGAACGCTCGCGAAGCCCGGACCCCGGAGGGCGTAGACGTCGCCGGTCTCGGCATCCGCGGCGATCTCGACCTCCTCGGGAGTCGCTTCCGGCGCGCGGGCGGTGAAGGTGTTGTAGAAGCCGATCGAGGCGGGCTCGCCGAACACGTCGACGGTCTTCTGCAGGCCCTGGTGCGGCCGGGCCAGGGGCCGCAGGTCGATCCCGAGCGAGTCGGCGAGGATCTGGTGGCTCAGGCACACCGCGAGCAGCGGCGCACCGGCCGCGCGTCGGCGGCCGACGACGTGGCGCATCGCCGCCATCCGCGGGCTGTCGTCGCGCGGGTCACCCGGGCCCGGGCCCGAGACGACCAGGTCGGCCGCGTCGAGCTCGGCGTCGGTCACCTCGGACCAGTGCACGATCCGGGTGTCGAGCCCGAGGTGGCGCAGCTGGTGCGCGAGCATCGTGGTGAAGCGGTCCTCGGCATCCACGACGAGAGCCGTGCGTCCCGCGAACGGACCCGAGCCGTCGGGATCCTGCGGGTTCATCCAGAACGGCGCGAGACGGTCGTTTCGGGATGCCAGCAGCTCGGCGATCGCGGGATCCTCGGCGAGCGGGATGCGTGGGGCCGTCGGGGCGTCCGGATCGGCGGACGGGGGAGCAGCCGGTGCGCTGTCGCGGGGGATCGCCCCGATCGCCCCGAGGACACCCGCGGCCTTGCCGTGGGTCTCGCCGACCTCGCCGTACGGATCGGAGTGGCGCACCAGCGTGGCACCCACGGGGACGCGCAGGCGACCGTCGACGAGGTATGCCGTGCGGATGAGGATCGGCGCGTCGAGATCATGCGTCGGGCCCGCGGTCGCACCGTTCGGGGTGAACAGCGCGGCCACGCCCGAGTAGTACCCGCGGGGCGTCGTCTCATGCCGGGCGATGACCGTGCAGGCGTTCTGCATGGGGGAGCCGGTCACCGTGGGCGCGAACATCGTCTCGCGCAGGATGTCGCGCGGGTCGAGGTCGCTGCGCCCGCGGAGCATGTACTCGGTGTGCGTCAGGCGCGACATCACCTTGAGGTGCGGGCCGGTGATGCGTCCGCCGTCGCTGCACACGGCGCTCATCATCTTCAGCTCCTCGTCGACGACCATGAAGAGCTCCTCGGTCTCTTTGGTCGAGCGGAGGAACTCGGCAAGGGTCTCGGCCGTCGCACCGCCCGCGGGGTGACGGAAGGTGCCCGAGATGGGGTTCATCGTCACGATGCCCGCCTTGGCGCTCACGTGCGCCTCGGGGCTCGCGCCGACCGCGATGTGCCCCTCGGTGACCACCGCGAAGGTCCAGTACGCGCCCATCTCGTGTTCGAGCAGCGCGCGGAACCACGTCAGCGCCGCGACGCGCGGATCGACGTCGACCCCGGCGACGAAGTCACGACGGATGACGAAGTTCGCCCCCTCGCCCCGGCCGATCTCGTCGGCGATCACCCGCCGCACGATGTCGGCGTACTCCTCGTCGGCGATGTCGAAGCCCGCGTCCGCGAGCGGGACGGGGGAGGAGGGGAGGGATGCCACGGTCTCGGCGCGATCGAGCGAGACGCGCTCGTCCACGACGAGGCACCGCAGCGGCGCCCCGTCGTCATGGCAGACGAACCCGCGCTCGCGCACCTGCCGGAACGGCACGAGGGCGAGGACTTCGCGCGCGGTGCCGGTGGCATCCGTCAGGGGGATGTCGCCCAGCAGATCGACGTCGACGACGTCACCGGTGAGGACCTCGACGGTCGCGCCGTCGCGCGCGATCAGGGCGAACGGGGCGGTGCCGCTGAGGAGGTCGTGGATCAGGGAAGAGGGGTCGGGCCCGGTCATCGAAGTACTTCCGTCTGTGATCGAGGGTCCGGAACGGCCGCCGGAAAACACGAAGACCGCCCCGATCCCGAGGGAGGGCGGTCTGTCGCACGCGTGCTCACCGCCTAGACGGTGGGCCACCAGCCGGTATACGCGCGCATGGCGCCGAACCTATCACAGAGCGCCCTCAGCCCCCGAGGAGGTGTGGCGGCGTAGGCTGGTCGCGTGCCTGCAGTGAACATCGGGATGCCCCGCGTGCCGGAGGTCCTCGCGCCTCGTCGCAAGACCCGTCAGATCAAGGTCGGCAAGGTGCTCGTCGGCGGCGACGCCCCCGTGAGCGTCCAGTCGATGACGACGACCCCCACGACGAACATCAACGCCACTCTCCAGCAGATCGCCGAACTCACGGCATCCGGCTGCGAGATCGTGCGCGTGGCCGTTCCGTCGCAGGACGACGCGGATGTGCTGCACATCATCGCGAAGAAGAGCCAGATCCCGGTCATCGCCGACATCCACTTCCAGCCGAAGTACGTCTTCCAGGCGATCGACGCCGGCTGCGGTGCGGTGCGCGTGAACCCCGGCAACATCCGCAAGTTCGACGATCAGGTCGGCGCGATCGCCGCCGCCGCGAAGGCTGCGGGTGTGTCGCTGCGCATCGGCGTGAACGCCGGATCGCTCGACCGCCGCCTGCTCGAGAAGTACGGCAAAGCCACGCCCGAGGCGCTTGTGGAGAGCGCCGTCTGGGAGGCGTCGCTGTTCGAGGAGCACGACTTCCACGACTTCAAGATCTCGGTCAAGCACAACGACCCGATCGTCATGGTCAAGGCCTACCGCCTGCTCGCCGAACGGGGCGACTGGCCGCTTCACCTCGGCGTGACCGAGGCGGGACCGGCGTTCCAGGGCACGATCAAGAGCGCGACGGCCTTCGGCATCCTGCTCTCCGAGGGCATCGGCGACACCATCCGCGTCTCGCTGTCGGCACCCCCGGCCGAAGAGGTCAAGGTCGGCCACCAGATCCTGCAGTCGCTCAACCTGCGCGAACGCAAGCTCGAGATCGTGTCGTGCCCCTCGTGCGGTCGTGCGCAGGTCGACGTCTACACGCTCGCCGACGACGTCACCGAAGGCCTGAAGGACATGACGGTGCCGCTGCGCGTGGCCGTCATGGGCTGCGTCGTCAACGGCCCCGGTGAGGCGCGCGACGCGGACCTCGGTGTCGCGTCGGGCAACGGCAAGGGCCAGATCTTCGTCAAGGGCGAGGTCATCAAAACCGTGCCCGAGGCCGAGATCGTCCGCACGCTCATCGAAGAGGCCAACCGCCTCGCCGACGAGATGGGTCCCGACGCGGCTCCCGGCACGGCGCAGGTCATCACGGCCTGATCGAGGCATCGCGTGGTCCGCGCGAGCGCGAGTGGACCACTGCCGTTCCGCTAGCGTCGGGAGTCTCATGATCGAGACTTCGCACGCCTCCCTCGCCCGTCCCCTCATCGCTGGTGTGGTGACCGCCCTGGTCGGCTTCACCAGCACGTTCGCCGTGGTGCTCACGGGTCTTCGCTCCGTCGGGGCCACGCCCGAGCAGGCGGCGAGCGGACTGCTCGCCGTCACGCTCATGGTCGGGGTCGGGTGCATCCTCCTCGCCTGGCGCTACCGGATGCCGATCACGATCGCCTGGTCGACCCCCGGTGTCGCGCTGCTCGCGGCTACCGGTGCCGTCGAGGGCGGGTGGCCCGCGGTCGTCGGCGGCTTCCTCGTCTCGGGTGCGCTGATCCTGTGCACCGCCCTCTTCCCGCCGCTGGGGGCGTTGATCGCGCGCATTCCGCCGTCGATCGCGCAGGCGATGCTCGCGGGTGTCCTCTTCCCTCTCTGCATCCAACCGTTCGTCGGGCTCATCGCCGACCCGTGGGGCGTGGCGCCGGTGCTGATCGTGTGGCTCGTGGCATCCCGCCTTCTTCCGCGCTGGGCCGTGCCGCTCGCGTTCGTCGCGGCGATCGTCGTCGTGGCGGTCTCGCTCGGACGAACCGGGGCGGAGCTGGATGCCGCGAGCCTCGTGCCGCAGCTCGCCTTCACCGCTCCGACGCTCACCGTCGGGTCGGTGGTCGGGATCGCGCTCCCGCTGTTCGTCGTGACGATGGCCTCGCAGAACGTTCCCGGCGTCGCCGTGATGCGCAGCCTCGGGTACACGATCCCGTGGCGCCCGGCGATGCTCGTGACCGGCGCGGGCTCGATGCTCGCGGCGACCGCCGGGGGACACGCGGTCAACCTCGGCGCGATCAGCGCGGCGATCGCCGCAGGCCCCGACGCGCACCCCGATCCGAAGCGACGCTGGGTGGCGGGAGTCTCGGCCGGGAGCACCTACCTCGTGCTCGTCGCGCTGTCGGCCGCGTTCGCCGCAATCGTGCTGCTCGCCCCCGCGGGGGTCATCCCGGCCGTCGCGGGCGTGGCGCTCTTCGCGGCCTTCGGCTCCGCCGTGCAGCAGGCGATCGACGATCCGGGCGAGCGGACCCCGGCGGTCGTGACGTTCCTCATCGCGGCATCCGGAATCGCCATCGCGGGCGTCAGCGCGGCCTTCTGGGCGCTGGTGGCGGGGCTGATCGTGCGGACGGTCCTGCACCTCGGGCGGCGCGCGGCCTGAGCCCCCGCCGTCAGTGCAGGGTGCCGGCCGGGGAGGCGAGGTCGTCGCGCACGTCGAGGGCGGTGCGCACGGTGAGCTCGACGGCGCGCACGATGTCGTCGAAAGGCAGGGATGCCACGCCCTCGGGGGCGCTCTCGCGCGCAGAAGGCACGTGTACGAAGCCGGCGCGCACGTGGGGGTCGGCGGCATCCAGGGCGGTGAACATCACGTGGTTGCACACGAAGGTCCCCGCCGAGTGCGACACCGCGGCCGGAATGCCGGCGTCGCTCAGCGCCGCCGCGATCGCCTTGACGGGCAGGGTCGCGAAGTAGGCGGTCGGACCGCCCTCGACCACGGGGAGGTCGACCGGCTGCGCACCGTCGTTGTCGGGAATGCGGGCGTCGGCGAGGTTGATCGCCACGCGCTCGGGGGTGACCTGCGCGCGTCCCCCCGCGAGGCCCGTGGCGATCACGACATCGGGGTGGTGCTCGTCGAGGAGCTGTCGGAGCCGCGTCCCGGCCGCGTCGAACGCGACCGGAAGGACGTCGACGATCAGTCGTTCGGCGCCGGTCCAGCGCTCGTAGACGGCTCGGACGGCGTCGCCGGACGGATTCGTGGCGTCGCCGCCGAAGGGCTCGAATCCGGTGAGGAGGACGGTCGTCATCGCTCCAGGCTATGCCGGGGTCGCCTGTTCAGACGCGTGCGGGGACCGCGGCGCCCGCGTCTCGTCGTGCGAGGTTCTCGACCTCGGTGATCCAGCGGGCGCGTGTGCGGTCGTCGGAGGAACGGACGGAGGGGAAGCGCGTCGTGCGGACGCGGCGGACCCCGCAGAACTTCAGCGTCTGATTGCGGACCTGGCGCACGGCGGGGTCCCCCGTCCACCGGAGGAACCAGGTGGGGGAATCGCTCGTCAGGAGGAGGCGCCCGGTGCGGGCGGGGAGGAGTCCCTGCGGGAGCCCGTTCGGGCGGTAGCGGTACGTCTGCTTCGGAAGGAGGACGCGGTCGAAGAAGCCCTTGAGGAGGGCGGGGGTCCCGGCCCACCAGACCGGTGTGGCCACGACGATGTGCGTCGCGGCGAGGAGGGAGGCGAGGGCGCGCTCGAGGTCGGGCTCGAGCGGCTGCACCGCCCGGTACCCGCCCCGCAGGATGGGGTCGAAGTCGAGGTGTCGCACGGCGACGAGCTCGGCGTCGCCGTGCGCCTGCGCGTACCGTCGCGCGAGCGTCGCGGTGAGCGAGTCGGGGGAGGGGTGGCCGTCGAGGATGAGGGCGGTCATGGCGGAGCTCCAATGTGGACACTGTCAAGAAACTGGACAGGAGCAAGATATTGTGCCGCGGCCGGGGTTGTCGAGGCGCGATTCGCGCCGTCGTTGCCGATCCGTTACCTGGTGCGGGAACTTCTGGCGTGATCGCGGACACTACGGGGTGTGGAAGATGATGACGCGGGGCTGTGGGCTCGGGTACTCAGGGGCGATGAACTTGCGTTGGCGGCGTTGTTCGATCGGTATGACGCGCGGTTGTTCCGTCATGCGTCGCGGTTGTTGACGCATCGGGAGGATGCGAAGGATGCCGTGACGGTGGCGTTCTTCGAGTTGTGGCGTAAGCGGGCGTCGGTGCGGGTGGTGGAGGGGTCGCCGTTGCCGTGGTTGTTGAACACGGTGGCGCACTGCGCGCGGAATTTGGAGCGGTCGGGGCGGCGATACCGCGCTCTGTTGGACCGGGCCCCCGTGACGGAGCCGATGCACCGCGCTCACGAGGAGAGCGGCGTGTTGGCCGCTCTGCGGAAGCTGCCGGAGCGGGAACAGGCGGTCGTGGTCCTGTCGGTGCTGGAGGGGTATTCCGAGCGCGAAGTCGCGCAGGCCCTCGGCATCCCGGCGGGAACGGTCAAGTCGCGGCTCTCCCGAGCGAAGACGAAGCTCCGCGACGATCTGGCCCAGGAAGGGGTGCAGGCATGAACGAGGAACTGACTCCCGACGAGCGCGCGGCGATGCGCTCTCGCATCGTCGGCGGTGCGCGCGACATCAAGCCTGCCGGTGCACATCGGAACGCGTGGATCGCGGGCTCGATCGCGGCAGTGCTGGTGGTGGCGATCGCGGGTGGGGCGGTGGCGACGTCGACGTTGTCGGCGCCG
Organism: Microbacterium sp. Kw_RZR3; assembly: GCF_029222405.1. Classification (NCBI taxonomy): domain Bacteria; kingdom Bacillati; phylum Actinomycetota; class Actinomycetes; order Micrococcales; family Microbacteriaceae; genus Microbacterium; species Microbacterium sp. Kw_RZR3. Next base: position 18,092 of record NZ_JARHXC010000171.1, read on the forward strand.
CAGATCGCGAACATGCCGTCGCCAACGGTCACGGCGACGACGGTGCCGACACCGACACCTACCTCGACGCCGACCTCGATACCCACGCAGACGACGCCGGTGGTCGCGTTCGGGGGAGACTGCTCGGCCGTGCTCGGTGATCCCGAGGTGTCGGACATCCTCGGGGTCCCGATGACGGGTGTGCCCGTCATCACCGGGGACGCACGAGTCCTCGGAGGGATCTCCTGCGAGTGGCGAGCGCTCGACTCGGCAGATTTCACGAGCATGAGTGTGACGGTGGTGCCGTGGGCCGACATCCCGGATTCTGTGCGGCAAGACGTGGGTGTCGTCCCCGAGTGCCCCGTCGGGTTCACCTGCAGCTACAGCGAGCGTCATGGAGACGCGTGGGTGAGTGCGGAGGCCACCGATGCGAGTGAGGCCATCGCGGCGGTGAAGGCAGTCGGGTCGCGTGCGGCGGACGCCCCGCTGTCCGCGCGAACCCTGCCCGCAACCGCGTGGTCGATTCCGGACTGTGACGGCGTCGTCATCGAGGCTGTCCGATCGGCGCTGACCCGCGATGTCTCGAAGACCACCGGCACGGACTACTTCCCCCACGGTCCCGTGTGGGACGTGATGACGAGCAACGGTGCGGCGGGATGGTGCGACTTCTTCGGACCGGAAGACGACGGCCAGGCCTTCTTCTCGCTGGACGTGACGTTCTGGCCGGGCGCGTCGCTGGACCCGGCCGGAGCCATCGCGAGGGGGGAGCAGCAGGTGTCGCTGACAGGAGCCACCTCTGCGTGGATGCTGCCGGCCTCCGATCTGGGAGGG
>NZ_JARHXC010000172.1:0-2237 GCF_029222405.1 Microbacterium sp. Kw_RZR3
CTCCGGCGCGGTGTTCCTGCTCGGTGACTTCAATGCCTACACGCAAGAAGACCCGATCCAGGTGCTCCGCGACGCGGGGTACGTCGACCTGGCCGGCGACACCGGGAAGTACACGTACTCGTACGACGGTCAGTCGGGCTCGCTCGATCACGTGCTGGCATCGCCGGCGGCGCGGGAGCTCGTCACCGGCACGGACGTCTGGAACATCAACGCCGGTGAGGCGCTCGCGCTGGAGTACAGCCGCTACAACGCCAACGTGCGCACCCTCTACGACGCCTCTCCCTATCGCTCGAGCGACCACGACCCCGTGGTCGTGGGCATCGACCTGTCGGGGACGACCGAGCTCAACCTGCTGAACATCAACGACTTCCACGGGCGCATCGACGCCAACACGGTCACCTTCGCCGGCACGATCGAGCAGCTGCGCGCCGAGAAGGGCGATGACCGCTCGCTCTTCCTCTCCAACGGCGACAACATCGGCGCCTCGCTGTTCGCCTCGGCGAACGCCCAAGACGCCCCCACGATCGACGTTCTCAACGCGCTCGAGGCGGCGGCATCCGGAGTCGGAAACCACGAGTTCGACAAGGGCATCGACGATCTCACCGGTCGTGTCACCGAGCGCGCGGCATTCCCCTACCTCGGGGCGAACGTCTACCGCGACGGCCAGCCGGTGCTCCCCGGGTACGAGATCGTCGAGGTGAACGGTCTCCGGGTCGGCGTCGTCGGCGCGGTCACCGAGGAGACCGCCTCGCTCGTCAGCCCTGAGGGAATCGAGGGCATCGAGTTCCGCGAGCCGGTCGCCGAGGTGAACCGCGTGGTGGCAGAGATCCGCGATCAGGTCGACGTCCTCGTGGCGGAGTACCACGAGGGCGCCCTGCAGGGAGAGACGTCGGGAGGCACCCTCGATGACGCCCTCGCGCGTGGCGGAGCGTTCGCGCGCATCGTCACGGAGACGGATGCCGACGTCGACGCGATCTTCACCGGTCACACCCACGAGGAGTACGCGTGGGACGCGCCGATTCCGGGGTCCGACGGAACGCGTCCCATCCTGCAGACCGGCAACTACGGCGAGAACATCGGACAGGTCGTCCTGACGATCGACCGCGCGAGCCGCGACGTCATCGGCCACGAGGCCCGCAACGTCCCGCGGCTCTCGGCCGAGGAGGTCGAGGGTGACGACGAGCAGACCTCCGAGAACAGCAAGGCTCTGGATGCCGAGCTCATCGCGACCTACCCCCGCGTCGCCGAGGTCGCCGACATCGTCGATCGCGCCCTCGCCGAGGCCGAGCGGGTCGGTTCGCAGCCGGTCGGGTCGGTGTCGGCGGACATCACGACGGCATTCCGGGGTGGCGCGTACGTCGACGGTGTCTACCAGGGCGGTGAGCGCGACGATCGCTCGAAGCAGTCGGCGCTCGGCAACCTCGTGGCCGACGCCCTGCACGACACGCTCGCCGACCCCGTGCGCGGTGACGCCGACCTCGCGGTGGTGAACCCGGGCGGTCTGCGCGCGGAGCTGCTGCGCGGCGACGACGGCGTGATCACCTTCGCCGAGGCCAATGCCGTGCTGCCGTTCGTGAACAACCTCGGAACCACGAGCCTCACCGGCGACCAGCTGCGTCGTCTGTTGGAGCAGCAGTGGGGCGACGCGGCCGGTCGTGCCGCGACACTCTCGCTGAGCGTGTCCGAGAACGTGCGTTACACCTACGACGCCACGCGCGCGCCCGGCGAGCGCATCACCGGCATCTGGATCGACGGGATGCCGGTCGACCCGGCCGCGTCGTACCGGGTGGGCTCCTTCAGCTTCCTGCTCTCGGGAGGCGACGCCTTCACGGTGTTCGACGAGGGAACCGATTCGCGCGACTCCGGTCTGATCGACCGGGACGGCTGGATCGCGTACCTCACGTCCCACCCCGACCTCGCTCCCGACTTCACCGCGCGGGGCGTCCAGGTGACGGGTGCGCCGACCGAGGCGGCCCGCGGGACCGAGGCCGCGTTCACCGTGTCGGGCCTCGACCTCACCTCCCTCGGCAGTCCCGCGGCCACCGAAGCCAGCGTCACCGTCGGCTCAGGAGAGTCGCGAACGGTCGCCGTGCGCGACGGCGTCGCCGAGGTTGCGGTTGCCGTTCCTGCGGACGCGCCCGACGCGCTCGACATCACCGTTTCGACGGCCTCCGGCTCCACCGCCACGGTTCCCCTGCGCGTGGTCGGGGGCGCCGAGGTGCCGGCCGCTCCCGGCG
>NZ_JARHXC010000173.1:0-4134 GCF_029222405.1 Microbacterium sp. Kw_RZR3
CTCGAGCACCGGAGGTGACTGAGCCTGTCGAAGCCCCCGGAACGCCCCCACGACCGGCCCCTTCGACAACCTCAGGGACCCGGGGCGCGGGAGCGCGGCCGTGAAGCGCGGCAAGCTGCGCGTCCTGCTCGGCATGGCCCCGGGCGTCGGCAAGACGTACGAGATGCTCGAAGAGGGGCGACGGCTCGCCGCCGAGGGACGCGACGTCGTCATCGCGGTCGTCGAGACCCACGGTCGAGCCGCCACCGCCGCGCAAGCCGACGGCCTCGAGGTCGTTCCGCGTCGAACGGTCGCTCACCGCGGAGTCGCGCTCGACGAGATGGATCTCGCGGCGGTGATCGCGCGGCATCCGGATCTCGCCCTTGTGGACGAGCTCGCGCACACCAACGCTCCCGGCTCCGCCAACGACAAGCGCTGGACCGACGTCGAAGAGATCCTCGACGCGGGGATCGACGTCATCACGACCGTCAACGTGCAGCACATCGCGTCGCTGAACGACGTCGTCGAGAAGATCACCGGCGTGACGCAGCGCGAGACGGTTCCGGATGCCGTCGTCCGCGCGGCCGACCAGATCGAGGTCGTCGACCTCGCGCCGCAGTCTCTGCGCGATCGCCTGTCGGCCGGGTTCGTCTACCCCGCCGAACGCATCGACGCGGCGCTGTCGAACTACTTCCGCCTCGGCAACCTCACGGCCCTGCGCGAGCTCGCGCTGCTGTGGCTCGCCGACGAGGTCGACTCCGCGCTCCAGCGCTACCGCACCGAGCACGGCATCGAGGGGGCGTGGCAGGCGCGCGAGCGCGTCGTCGTCGCGCTGACCGGCGGCTCCGAGGGAGAGACGCTGCTCCGCCGCGGGGCGCGCATCGCCGCGCGCTCGGCCGGTGGCGAGCTGCTCGCCGTCCACGTGTCGACGCAGGACGGTCTGCGAACGAGCAACCCGGGGGCTCTCGAGACGCAACGCGCCCTCGTCGAACAGCTCGGGGGCACGTATCACCAGGTCGTGGGCGACGACGTGGCCACCACTCTCGTCGACTTCGCCCGCTCGGTGAACGCGTCGCAGCTCGTCATCGGCGTGAGCCGACGAGGACGCCTCGGTGCAGCCCTCACCGGCCCCGGCATCGGTAACACCGTCATCCGCGAGTCGGGCGACATCGACGTGCACATCGTGAACCACGCCCGCGCGGGCGGCCGGTTCGCGCTGCCGCGTCTGACGGGCCCCGCGCTGAGCAGGAAGCGGCGCGTCCTCGGCTTCGTCACCGCCCTGCTCGGCGGCCCGATCATCTCGCTGCTCCTGCTCGCGACCGGCTCCGACGACTCGATCACGACCGACGTGCTCAGCTACCAGCTGCTCGTCGTGATCGTCGCGCTGATCGGCGGCATCTGGCCGGCGGTCTTCGCGGCCGTCCTGTCGGGGCTCACCCTCGACTTCCTCTTCATCTCGCCCCTCTACACGGTGACGATCAGCGACCCGGTTCACGCGATCGCCCTCGTCCTCTACGTCGTGATCGCGATGCTGGTGAGCGTCGTCGTCGACCAGGCCGCCCGCCGCGCCCGTGCCGCGCGCCGTGCCTCGGCGGAGGCCGAACTGCTCGCGACGGTCGCCGGCAGCGTGCTCCGCGGCGAGGTCGCCGTCCCCGCGCTGGTCAGTCGCGCCCGCGAGGCGTTCGGCCTCGCCGGCGTGCGGCTCATCGCCGCCGACGGACGCGTGCTCGCGACCGACGGCGAGCCGGTCCGCGACGGGCGGCGCACGGCGATCCCGGTCGGCGACGGACGCGCCACCCTCGAACTGCACGGCGGAGATCTGGATGCCGGCAGCCGCCGCCTCCTCGACGTCGTCGTCGCTCAGCTCGCCGCCGCCCTCGAACGCGCCGACCTCGCCGAGACCGCCGCCGAGGCGGGGGCACTCGCCGAGACCGACCAGGTCCGCAGCGCCCTCCTCTCGGCCGTGAGCCACGATCTGCGCCGGCCCCTGGCATCCGCCGTCGCCGCCCTCGGGGGTCTGCGCGCCGCGGGCGACCATCTCTCCGACGACGACCGGCGCGAACTCATCGAGACCGCGGACGAGAGCCTCGCCACGCTCTCGGTGCTCGTGACCGACCTGCTCGACGTCAGCCGCGTGCAGGCGGGAGTGCTCGCGATCTCTCTCGCGCCCGTCGACGCGGCCGATGTCGTGATCGCGGCGCTCGACGAACTCGACCTGGGTCCCGACGAGGTCGAGCTCGCCCTCGACCCCGAACTGCCCGCGCTCCGAGCCGACGCGGTGCTGCTGCAGCGCGTGCTCGTCAACGTGCTCGCGAACGCGCAGCGCTACACGCCGGCGGGTGTCCGCGTGCGCATCGCGACGAGCCGGCTGGGCGGGATCGCCGAGATCCGCGTGATCGACCACGGCCCCGGCATCGCGGCGGAGCGTCGCACCGACATGTTCTCGCCGTTTCAACGGCTCGGCGACACCGACAACACCGCCGGCCTCGGGCTCGGTCTCGCGCTCTCGCGCGGCTTCGCCGAGGGCATGGGCGGCACGCTGGTCCCCGAGGACACCCCGGGCGGCGGACTGACGATGGTGGTGACGCTGCCGATCGCCGAGCGCGATGCCGAGGCCGTGGCATCCGGGATCCGAGAGGACGCACCGTGAAGATTCTGATCGCCGACGACGACCCGCAGCTCGTCCGCGCGCTGCGCATCACCCTCGGCGCGCACGGGTACGACGTCGTGGCCGCGGCCGACGGTGCCGCGGCGATCACCCTCGCCGCCCAGGCGCACCCCGACATCGTCCTGCTGGATCTCGGGATGCCACACCTCGACGGCGTGCAGGTGATCCAGGCGCTGCGCGGGTGGACGAGCGTGCCCATCATCGTCGTGTCGGGACGCACGGGCTCGGCCGACAAGGTCGACGCGCTCGACGCCGGGGCGGACGACTACGTCACGAAGCCGTTCCAGATCGACGAGCTGCTCGCGCGGCTCCGCGTGCACGCGCGGCGATCGGTTCCCGCCTCGGGCGACGCGGTGGTGCGCTTCGGAGACGTCGAGGTGGATCTGGCCGCCAAGGCGGTGCTGCGCGACGGCACCCGCGTGCACCTCACCCCGACGGAGTGGCGGATGCTGGAGTTCCTCGCCCGCAATCCCGGGTCGCTGGTGACGCGACAGACGCTGCTCAAGGAGATCTGGGCGAGCGAGCAGGTCGCCGACAGCGGTTATCTGCGGCTGTACATGTCGCAGCTGCGCAAGAAGCTCGAGGCCGACCCGTCGAACCCGACGCACCTGCTGACGGAGCAGGGGATGGGGTATCGGCTGGTGGTGTGAGGCGGCGGGTTCGGCCGCGGCCGGGGCCATCCGCCCGCCGGGCCGAACTCCGGAGAAACCGCGCCGTCGGCCGTCTTACACCCCGGTTCCGGCCTCAACCGAGCGAAAACTCCGGAGTTTCGCACGCCCCCGCGTCGCGCCCGCCCACTCGGCCGAGCGAGAACTCAGGAGTTCCGCTCGGCCTCGACCTCGTCGCCGGCGGAGCACCCCTCGAACTCCGCCTGCACCCGTGCGCAGCGGCAGGCGTACACGATCGAGTGCAGCAGCATCAGCGGACCTCGCCGACGGTGTGGCATCCGGGACAGGGGAAGGCGACGCGGTCGCCGACGTGCACATCCCCGGGCAGCACGACCGTTCCGCACGCGGCCGAGCCGTGAGCGTCCAACACCGCGAAGGGCTCGTCATAAGCGTGCGAGACGCGACCGATCAGTCGCGCTTCGCGCCAAACGGCCTCGGCCCCCGCGACGCACGCGTCGAGGCGCAGCCCCGCGGGTCCGGCATCCGTCACCGTCGCCACCACCACGGTGGTCGACAGACTCGCGGATGCCACCCCGCCCGACGCCGGGATCACCGCCGGTCCCGTGCACACGCAGGGCGTGCCGCAGATCTCGGCGTACCGCCCGACAGACACCGCGCGGACGGTCACGTCGTCGAGGGTGGGCGCGGAGCCCGCGGGCCAGGCCGCGGCGTCGAAGGGCGCCGGGATGCTCGAGCGGAGGGTGGGGAGGAGAGCCGTGAGGGTCATGGCATCCGGTCTACGCCGGTCGTACGGCGGGGTGCGGGAGTCTCACGACTCCCATACGGCGCGCCCGGCGATCCCTACGGGTCCCTGCGGCC
>NZ_JARHXC010000174.1:0-3305 GCF_029222405.1 Microbacterium sp. Kw_RZR3
CTCGGACAGGTCAGACGCGGGCGCGCCGCGACAGGCGCAGCCGCTGCTGCACGAGCAGAATGCCGAGGAAGACCACGGCCGCGCCCACCGGCTCGTTCCACGAGATGCGCTCGCCGAGGATCAGGATGCCGAGAGCCACCCCGACCACCGGGGTGATGTAGGTCACGGTCGAGGCGCGGGTGGGACCCCAGGCGCGCAGGGTGTTCTGGTTCCAGACGTAGGCGATCCCCGTGCCGAGCACGCCGAGAGCGACGATGCTGCCCACGACCGGGAGTGTGAGGTGCATCGGTTCGGCGAGGATCAGCGGCGACAACAGCACCATGAACGCGGCGGCGGGGCCGATGTAGCCGAACGCGAAGGCGATGCCCGAGAGACCCGTGTCACCGAGGAAGCGGCGCATGTACGCGAGGCTGAAGCCGTAGCAGGCCGTCGCGCCGAGGAGGGCGAGCTGTGCGATCGTGCTGCCGCCGACATCGGCGATCGCCCCGGGCGCGATGATGACGACGACGCCGAGGATGCCGATCGCGATCCCGACGAGTTGGCCGACCTTGAGGCTCTCGACGCGGAACACCGCCCACGCCATGATCGCGGTCATGATCGGCGTGGTCGCGTTGAAGATGCTTGCCAGCCCCGATGACACGTGCTGCTCCGCCCACGCGAACAGCAGGAACGGCACGACGCAGAAGCTGAGCGAGAGCACGCTCAGGTGGCCCCAGACGCGACCGTCCCGCGGAAGGCGCTCGCGACGGATCGCGACGATCGCCGCCAGTGCGAGAGCGCCGAAGAGCAGGCGACCGCCCGCGACCTGCGCCGGGCTCATGCCGTCGAGCGCGATCGCGATGAAGAGGAAGCTCGAGCCCCACACGATGCCGGTGAGCACGAACTGCACGGCGATCGAGACGGGGGACGGGGAGGAAGAGGATGCCACGATCCCGACGATACGGCCGAGGTGCAGCGCCGCGCGCCGTCGGGGAGTGCGACGGCGGAAATCCGCTGAGATTCGGCAGACGCGGTGCCGGGTGCGTGCGCCCGGCGCCGGGCCCCGCCGGCCGCGCTGGTCCCGCCCATAAACGCTTCTGGCGCGCAGAAACACGAGCACACCGTGTTTCCGTGCGCGGATGGCGTTTATGCGTGGCGCAGCGCGGTTCAGGGCTGAGGGTCGAGCGCGTCGTACTGCCGGAATCGCGGCGAGAAGCGCACGAGCGTGCCGACGAGCGCCAGGATCAGGATGCCGCCGAACAGGGGCGGCACCCAGAGGGCGGTCAGGGTCGCGAGGGTCCCGGCGTAGAGCGCTCCGACACGGGGTCCACCGGCCACCACGACGATGAAGATGCCCTGGAGGCGCCCGCGCATGGCATCCGGGACCGCCGCCTGCATCATCGTCGAGCGGTAGATCGCGCTGACGTTGTCGGCCGCGCCGGAGACGGCGAGCGTGACCGCCGCCAGAACGATCAGCGCGACCGCGGCGTGGGTCTCGTCGACGACATCGGGACGGAGCCACCCGAGGCTGGCGGCGACGAGAACCAGGCCGAACAATCCGATGGACAGCCCGTAGACCTGGATGGCCCGCTCGATCCCGAGGCCCTGGCGGCGAACGCGCCCGATGGGGCCGGAGAAGAGGCTAGAGAGGAAGGCACCGGCGGCGACGGCCGCGGTGAGAACCCCGGTGGTGATCGCTCCGCCGCCGAGGAGCACGGCGCCGATCGCGGGGAAGAGCGTCACGGGCTGACCGAACGTCATCGCGATGATGTCGAGGATGTACTGCAGGCGGATGTTGGGCGCGCGCCGGAGGAATCGTGCACCGTCCCGCAGGGACTCCAGGCCCGGTCGGACGATCTCTCCCTCGGGTCGTAGCTTCGGCAACGACCACAGGCCCAGGAAGAGCGATGTCATGAGCAGGACGTCGAGCGAGTATGTCCAGGCATAGCCCGCGACGGCGACGAGCACACCGGCCAGCGCGGGCCCGGCCATGACCATGATCCCGACGGTGACGCCCTGCAGGGCTGCGGCCGCCGGTAGCAGCTCGCGGGGGATCAGCCGCGGGGTGATCGCCGACTTGGTCGCCAAGACGATCGAGTTCGCCGCGGAGTTCACGACGCTCAGGACGAAGAGCCACCCGACCGTCTCGAGGCCCGTCCAGGCGAGGACTGCCAGCAGCGCGGTCGAGACGAACGTGACCACGGCCGCGAGGAGTGCCACGGTGCGCCGATCGAACGCGTCGGCGAGCATGCCGCCGTAGAGACCGGCGAGGATCATCGGGAGCAGCCCCGCCACCGCGATCATCGACACGGCGAAGGTGCTCTGCGTCAGCTCGAACACGTGCAGCATGACCGCCACGACGGTGAGCTGTCCGCCGAGGCCCGCGAGCGTCGACCCGATCCACAGGCGGGCGAAGGCGGGGGACGTCGTCAGCGGGCGCAGGTCGATGAACGCGCTCCGGCGGGCCGTCACGCGTCGACCTCGACACGTTTGATGCGCGCCGTGTGCCCTCGCAGGATCTCGACGTCGCGGGGAGCGACTCCGAAGTGCGCGGCCAGGGCCTTCACGACGCCCGCGTTCGCTGCCCCGTCGACCGCGCGCTCGCGCACGTGCACGACGAGACCGTCCGCGGTGTCTTCGACGAGGGGACCGCGTCGACTGCCGGGCTTGACGCGGACCGTGAGCTGCACGAATCGAGGCTACGCCAGGCCTCCGACATCGGGGCGGTGGTGGTCCGGATGCATGACCGGTGGGGAAGGCGATTCCATGGGGCGCTGTCGAGACACCACCAGCCCCACCCGTCATGCATCTGAGCCACGGGCAGTGTGCGGCGGCGCCGGGCGCGCAGGGGGCCGGAAGTGGCGCCGCCGGGAGCGACGGTGCGTCACCCGGGTACGGCGGCGCCGGGCGCGGAGCGGTGCGGTGGCGGCATCCCGATGCTGGTAGACTCATGCGGTTGCCGTTCGATCGGCCGCGGATAAAGAGAGCCCACGCATCAGGCGTCGGGCGCCGCGCAACGAAGAGGAAGGGGATCACCTATGGCACTGGAAGCAGACGTCAAGAAGGCGATCATCGAAGAGTACGCGACGCACCCCGGTGACACCGGATCCCCCGAGGTGCAGGTCGCGATGATGACGCAGCGCATCAAGGACCTCACCGAGCACCTCAAGATCCACAAGCACGACCACCACTCGCGCCGTGGACTCTTCCTGCTCGTCGGTCAGCGCCGTCGCCTGCTGGGTTACCTGCAGGACGTCGACATCAACCGTTACCGCTCGCTCATCGAGCGTCTCGGTCTGCGTCGCTAATCGCACCAGCGTTCAATC
>NZ_JARHXC010000175.1:0-6539 GCF_029222405.1 Microbacterium sp. Kw_RZR3
CTGAGCCCGTCGAAGGGACCGGAACCACACACCCCACGTCCCCGTTCCACCCGGAGAAACACCCATGAGCGACACCGCCACCCGCGTCCTCTCCCTCGAGGACGAGCTCCTCGACCTGCTCGGCCCCGCCGCCGTCAGCACCGAACCGCGCGTCCGCGAGCGCGCCAGCGTCGACGGATCGCCGATGTCGCCGATCATCGCCGCGCAGCTCCCGCTCGGGTTGGCCGATCTCGTCGTCTTCGCCGCCGACGCCGAACAGATCGCCACGGCCGTGGCCGCGGCATCCCGTCACGGGGTCCCGATCACCGTGCGGGGCAAGGGCACGGGCAACTACGGCCAGGCCATTCCGATGCAGGGCGGCCTCGTCATCGACACCACGCGCGCCAAGGCCATCGTCGAGGTCGGCGACGGCTTCATCACCGCCGAGGCGGGCACCCCCATGGTGCTGCTCGAGCAGGCCGCGTGGGCCAGCGGGCAGGCGCTCTGGATGTACCCCTCGACCGCGCAGTCCACGATCGGAGGCTTCCTCTCGGGCGGCTCCGGCGGCACCGGCTCGATCGCCTACGGCTCCAACGACCGCGGCTTCGTCGCCGCCCTCGACGTCGTGCACGCCGACGGCAGCGCCGAGATCCACCACGTCGAGGGCGACGAGGCCCAGAAGTACGTGCACAACTACGGCACCGCGGGCGTGATCGTCCGCGCGACCGTCCGCCTCGAGCCGCTGCGCGAGTGGCGCGGGCTCTGGGCGAGCTTCCCCGACTTCGCCGGCACGCTCTCGGTGGTGCAGACCATCGGGAACCTCGACCCCTCGCCACGCCTCGTGTCGGGCGACGGGCCCGAGATCTCGGCATCCCTCCCCAGCGACGAGGCCATCCCCGAGGGGCGCTCGAGCCTTCGGGTGATCCTGGATGCCGCCCAGATCGACACCGTGACCGCGATCATCGAGGGCGCCGGCGGGCGCGTCGAAGCGGTGCGCGAGGGGCCGCAGGCGAGCATCCGCCTGTCGATGCTCAGCTACAACCACCCGATCGAGTGGTACCAGAAGAGCCAGCCGCACGAGGTCTTCCACCTCGAGGTCGCGGGAGCTCCCCTCGCCGAGGACATCGAAGCCGTCGAGGGCGTGTTCGCCGGCGGCAAGCTGCACATCGAGTCGACGAAGGCGTTCCCGATCGGCATGCTGGCCGCCCCCTACGTCAGCGAAGAGGACGTGTACCGCGGCATCGCCGAGCTCAATGCGATCGGCGTCGGCGTCCACAACCCGCACCAGTGGAACGTCGACTTCAACGTCGAGCAGACCGTCGAGACGGCCCGGGTGACCGACCCGAACGGGCTGCTGAACCCCGGCAAGCTCAACCCCGACTACACCGGTGCGCGCAAGGGAGCGATCATCTCATGACCCGTCTGCTCGCCGAGCTCAGCGGCCCCGCCGCCGCCGAAGCCCTTACCTCGACCTCCATCGTCGTGCTCCCCACGGGCGCGATCGAGCACCATGGTCCGCACCTCCCCTTGGCGACGGATGCGATCGTGGCCGAGGCCTCGGCGACCGCCGCCGTCGCGCGGGCCGCGGCCCAGGGCCTCGACGTCTGGCAGCTGCCGACCCTGTCGATCACGAAGTCGGACGAGCACTCCTGGGCTCCCGGGACGCTGTGGCTCACGCCCGAGACGATGATGCAGACGATCGTCGACATCGGCCGGTCGCTTCTGACCACGCGCGCCCGCACCCTCGTGTTCCTCAACGGGCACGGCGGCAACGTCGCGCTACTGAACGTCGCGAACCGCGAGCTGCGCCGCCGCTTCGGCCTGCGCACGTTCTTCATGCCCGCCGCGCGCGTGCCCTCGTTCGACGGCACCGACGGCGGCCCCGACGAGCACGGCACCGGCATCCACGCCGGCCACGGCGAGACGAGCATGATCATGCACCTGCGGCCCGAGCTCGTCGACGCGTCGAAATTCGAAGCGACGGTGCCGGCGCACATCGGCGACTTCCGGCACATCGGCTTCAACGGCAAACCCGTGACCTTCGGCTGGCTGTCGAACGACTTCGGTCCCACGGGCGTGCTCGGCGACCCCACGGGGGCGAACGCGGCGCACGGCGCGCAGCTGTTCGAGGAAAGCGTGTCGTTCGTGGTCGAGGCCCTCGAGGAGATCAGCCGATTCGACTACACGGCGTGAGCGCCGTGACGCCGAACGCGATGGGCTCGGCGGCGCGCGCGTGAGCGCCGCCGCCGAGACGCGTCAGGGGGTTCGCGCCTACGGGCAGGTGCTGCGCCTGCCCGGGGCGCGGAGCTTCGTCGCCGCGGGCATCCTGGCCCGTTTCCCGCGCGCGACCCTGTCGCTCGGCATCATCCTTCTGGTGTCGGCGGTGACCGGGAGCTTCGCCTCCGCGGGACTCGTCGTCGCGCCGCTGGTCGGCGGCATGGCAGTCGCGGCGCCGCTCTGGTCGTCGCGCATGGATCGGCACGGCCAGGCGCGGGTGATCCTGGTGTCTCTCGGATGCCTCGTGCTCGCGGCATCCGGATTCCTCGCCCTCGTGCTCGCGGGGGCACCGTTCTGGACGTGGCTCGTCGCCGCGTTCGTGACGGGCGCCTCGACTCCCGATCTGACCTCGGCCGTGCGCGCGCGGTGGACCGTGCTGGCCCCGGAGTCGCAGCGCACCGCGGCTCTGGCGCTCGAGACGATCGCGGACCAGATGGTGTTCATCGCCGGACCGCCCGCGATCACCGCGGTCGCCGCCGCGATCGATCCCGCCGTGGCGATGCTCGGCTCGCTCGGGCTCGGGGTGGTCGGCGGCGTGTGGCTCGCGTCACAGCGGGCGACGCAGCCCGTCGCGACCCCGCGTGGGCCTCGTCGCGGTCTCGTGCTCCCGCCCGCCGGGGTGATCCCGGTGGCGATCGCGTGCATCGCCCTCGGCGGGGTCTTCGGCGCGTTCGACGTCAGCCTCGTCGGCTGGGCCGAGCTCAGCGAACGGCCGTGGCTCGCGGGCCCGGCGTTCAGCGCCTTGGCGGTGGCGATCGCCATCGGCTCGGTCATCACGGGCGCGCGCGCATGGAAGCTGTCGCCCGCCGCTCGATACATCGGCTTCGCGGCGCTGGCCGCCGTCGTCGCCGCGGGCCTGCCCGTGGCGCAGGGCTCGGCGCCCGTGCTGTTCGGCGTGATCCTGCTGCTGGGCCTCGCGGTGTCGCCGGTGATGGTGTCCGGCATCCTGGTCGCGTCCGCGCGGGCACCCGAGGGGCGTGTGACCGAGACGCTCGCCTACCCGACCGCCGCGATGTCGCTCGGCGTGCCGATCGGCGGGGTGATCGCGGGAGCGGCCCTGGATGCCACGGGCCCGGCGACTGCCCTGGTCACGATCGCGGTGTCGCTGGCTCTCGCGGCGGCGATCGCCGCGGTGGGTGAGGCGTTGTTGCGGGCACGGCGGCGGTAGGGGGCGGAGGCTTCGACGGGCTCAGCCACCGTGCACGACCGAGACCCCCTGCCGCCACCGAGGTCCCTGAGCCTGTCGAAGGGACCGGACAAGCGCGGCGAGGAACGCGCGACGCGTAGCGTGGTCTTCGTGGAGCCCGAGACCGAGGAACGGCGAGCGCGCTTGGCGCACTGGAGCTGGCAGGAACGGTCGCTGGCGCCCACGACACCGCCGCGGCTCGAGGACGGTCGTCGGCTCATCCGCGTGTTCCCCGAGTGGATCAGCGGCCTCCCCCTCTGGGAGAACTACACGGACAACTACCCGTTCGAGCGCGACGCCCTGCCCCTCTCGTCCGAGCTGCAGGACCGGCTCGTGGCGTGGAACGACCACTGGCAGAACCGGGACCTCGAAGAGGAGGTGCCCGACCTCGACCGGTGGATCGCCGAGGGCCGGGAACTCGTCGCCCGGCTCCGCGACGAGCTGGGTGACATCGCCGACGTGCGGGCCGAGTTCGGCCTGTGAAGCGCGAGTCCTCTTTCGGTGAGTGTCCAAAACACCCGGGAAGGTGCCGCGACACGTCCGGGTGTCTTGGACACTCAAGTTGAGGGAAGCCGGCGCGGGCGGGGGCCGCGGGGCTAGAGGATGACGCCGAACTCGTCAGCCAGGGCGGGCAGCTGCGTGTGCAGGACCTCGGATGCCTCGACCGCGAGCGGGTTCGTCGAGACGCCGTTCTCGTTCACGAGCTTGCCCCCGACGTACACCTGCTTCAGGTTGCGCGTGCCGCACGCGAGCACGTAGCTGCGCACGGGGTTCCACAGCGGACCGATGTCGGGGGTGCGCGGGTCGACCACCACGAAGTCGGCGAACTTGCCGACCTCGAGGCTGCCGACGCGGTCGTCGACGCCCATGATCTCGGCGCCGCCCAGGGTGTGCAGGCGCAGGACCCGCTCGGGCATCATCGACAGCGGGTCGTGGGTGCGTGCGCGCTGCATGAACATGCCCATGCGCATGTTCTGCCACGGGTCGGCGACGTCGGTGCACGCCTGGTCGTCCAGGCCCATGCCGACCTTCATGCCGAGGTCGAGCATCTCGGGCACATGCGCGATGCCGGACGCGAGACGCCCGTTCGACGCGGGCTGCCACGACATGCTCGCGCCGCCGGCAGCGGCATCCGCGATGATCTCGGGCGTCGTCTGGATGAAGTGCCCGAACATCATGCCCGGCCGCAGGGCTCCGGCGTTCTTGTACAGCTGGAACTTCGTCTGCTGGTGCTCGATCGCCTCGTACGTCTCGAGGAAGTGCGCCTGGTTGGTAACGCCGAAGCGGTCCATGACCGCGACCTCGATCTCAGCGGCATCCGGCCGAGTCGACCACTGCACCTGCCCCATGATCGACGCGCCGAGCGCGATGTCGGGGTCCATGGCCAGGACGTGATCGAGGGATGCCTCGAACCGGGCGAAGATCTCGTCGTCGGTGCCGACGGTGGCGTCGAGTGCGATGGAGTCGACGAAGCGGAGCCCGGCGTCATGGCATCCGTCGGCCTGTCGGGTGTGCCAGGCGTGATCGCGAAGCTGTCCGCCGCCGTCGGCGCGCTTGCCGTCGACCATGGGCTCCCAGGGCAGGAGCGGGTCGGTGAAGTTGTACGCCGTGGTCACGCCGTTGGCGAGGAAGTCGAGCGAACCGTGCAGGGTCGCCCAGTAGATCTGGTCGGGCGAGGCGTTGTTGAGCACGCTGAACATCGAGGTGCACCAGCCGTAGAGCGTCTGGTCGACGCCGAGACCGCGCGAGCCGCTCGTGAAGAGGTGGCTGTGGGAGGAGACGAATCCCGGGGCGACGAACTTGCCGTCGACGTCGAGGACCTCGTCCGCGGAGACATCCGGGGCAGGGTCACCGGCACCGATCGCGGAGATGCGTCCGTCTTCGACGAGCATGTAGCCGCGCTCGATGTATCCGGGGTCGTCGGTGCCCGCGGGGACGGTGATGAGGCGTGCGTTGGTGACCAGGAGCGACATGTTGATGACGGTAACAATCGCGTGTTTCCGCGGTGTTCCAAGCGTGCGGCGGAGCGTTTGCGTGACGGTTTCGTCGCGCCGCGTCCCAATATGTGCGGCTCGGCACCCCTGGGACTGCACAAAGTGGGACACGGTGCAGCCAACGCGGGTCGGCTCAGCGGCCGTGAGCACCGGTGGCTCTCCATGTCCCAAAATGTGCGGCTCAGCACCCCTGGGGCTGCACAAAGTGGGACACGGTCCAGCCGACGCGAGTCGGCTCAGCGGCCGTGAGCACTAGTGGCCTCTCCATGTCCCAATATGTGCGGCCCAGCACCCCCGGGGCTGCACAAAGTGGGACACGGTCCAGCCGACGCGAGTCGGCTCAGCGGCCGTGAGCACCGGTGGCCTCTCCGTGTCCCAAAATGTGCGGCTCAGCACCCCTGGGACTGCACAAAGTGGGACACGGTCCAGCCGACGCCGAACGCGCGCGGCGGCGCATCGCCCTACGCGCGCCGCAGATCAGGCGAAGGCGCGACGCACCGCGGGCGCGATCGCCTCGAGGACCTCGTCGCGCGCGGGCGTCGACGGGAACACCAGGAACAGGTGCGGCACACCCTCGCGCCGCACGAACTCGACGGGCACTCCGGATGCCGCCAACCGCCCGGCGTACTCCTCGGCCTCGTCCGAAAGCGGGTCGACGCCCGCCGCGACGATCACCGCCGGCGCCGACCCATCGACGACGGCGGCGCGCAGCGGCGCCGCCTCGACGGGCACCGCGCCCGCGGCATCCTGCACGTACAGCCCCCAGTACCACTGCATGCCCTTCGCGGTCAGCGGCAGGTTCTCGGTGTGCGCGCGGTAGCTGGGGCGCTCGGGGTCGGGGGCGTCGAGCACGGGGCACAGCAGCACCTGGACCCGGATGCCGGGAGCCCGACCCTCGCGCGAGCGCAGAGCGAGCGCGGCGGCGAGGTTGCCCCCCGCGCTGTGCCCGGCGACCCCGAGCAGCGCGGGGTCGATCAGCCCTTCGGCCCCCGAGGCGGCGAAACGCAACGCCCGCTCGCAGTCGTCGAGCCCGGCGGGGAAGGGATGCTCGGGCGCAAGCCGGTAGTCGACGCTCAGCACCTGGGTCCCCGTCGCGGCGGCGA
>NZ_JARHXC010000176.1:0-610 GCF_029222405.1 Microbacterium sp. Kw_RZR3
CTGCCGCGTCTTCGTACGACGCCCCGACCCCCGGCGTGACGAGGGGGCCGACCCACAGCCGACCGCGGGAGAGCTCGACGGCCAGCCACGGCACGCGGAGGTCGTGGCAGATGCGGTCCAGGTCGATGAACT
Source organism: Microbacterium sp. Kw_RZR3 (assembly GCF_029222405.1). NCBI lineage: Bacteria > Bacillati > Actinomycetota > Actinomycetes > Micrococcales > Microbacteriaceae > Microbacterium > Microbacterium sp. Kw_RZR3. The sequence continues at coordinate 133 of NZ_JARHXC010000176.1, forward strand.
CGCGCTCGCGGCCGCCGCGCAGGGCGACGACGAGGAGGCGGTCGGCCGAGAAGGCCGTCGTCGCGACGGTGCGCGGCGGGCCGACCGGCGCGGGGAGCACGTCGTCATCGGCGCGCAACCGCGCGCGGGCGGCGGCGACCACCTCGTCGTCGCCGGCCAGCACGGCGCGGACCGCGGGACCCGCGTGGGGTCGCGGGGCCGGGGTGATCATGGTCGGCGAAGAGACCGCGGCGGCGGCGAGCAGCGGCCGCAGAGCAGCGGCCGCCTCGGCGAACTCGACGCCGATCAGATCGTCGCGCCTCTCGTGCCACGCCCAGAGGAGGACCTGGACGACGGCGGCGGGAACGTCGACGATGTGGTGCTGCTCACCGACGGTGACGAGGCTGCGGCGCTCGTCGAGCGGACGGATCTCGACACCGGTGCGCGCGGGGCGGGCGTCGAGCACGAGCGGGGTGGGCGTCATCGGGGGTCTCCTCAC
>NZ_JARHXC010000177.1:0-20879 GCF_029222405.1 Microbacterium sp. Kw_RZR3
CTTCCTGTCTTCCTGCTTGTCAGACCCCGACGCGCTGGAACGCGTCGCGCGAGATCCCCTTCTCGAGGACGACCTTCGACCACTCGCGCGCGCTGTGCAGGCTGTGGTCGCGGTAGTTGCCGCAGCTGAAGGCGTCGGTTCCGGGAACGTCGTCCCAGGTGACGTCCTCGGCGATCGCGCGGAGGGAGTCGGTGATTGCGTCGACCAACGTGGCGACCTCGGGCTCGCCCCACATGATGACGTGGAAACCGGTCCGGCATCCGAAGGGCGAGATGTCGATCAGCCCGTCGATGCGGTCGCGCACGAGGCTCGCGAGAAGGTGCTCGATGGTGTGCAGACCGGCGGTGGGGATCTCTCCCTCGTTGGGCTGGACGAGGCGCAGATCGAAGTTCGTGATGACGTCGCCGCGGGGGCCCGTCTCGGTGCCGATTCGGCGCACGTAGGGGGCCAGCACGGCGGTGTGGTCCAGGGTGAAGCTCTCGACGTCGGCCATGGGTGTGGTCCCTTCAGTGGAGTCGGCGGTACCCGAAGAGCCTACGCGCGGCGGGTCGGCGCGAAGCTCCGCATGACGCCGCGCGCCAGGCACGCGACCCGCTAGCGTGGATCGCGTGCCAGCGCCCGCCCGTTTCCTCGTCGTGCTCGATGCCGACTCCACACTGATCCGCAACGAGGTCATCGAATTGCTCGCCGACGAAGCGGGTCGAGGACCCGAGGTCGCCGCTGCCACGGAGGCCGCGATGCGCGGCGAGGTCGACTTCGCGACCAGCCTGCGCTCCCGGGTGAAGGCCCTCGCCGGGGTGCCCACCGAGGCGTTCGCCCGGGCGATCGCGCGCATCGAGCCGACCCCCGGGGTGCGCGACCTCGTCGCCGCCGTGCACGATCGCGGCGGCGTCGTGGGCGTCGTGTCGGGCGGGTTCCACGAGGTCCTCGACACCGTCGCCCCCGATCTCGGCGTCGACGCCTGGCGCGCCAACCGGCTCGTCGCCGTCGACGACGTGCTCACCGGCGACGTCGACGGGGAGATCGTGGATGCCACGGCCAAGGCCGACACTCTCCGGTCGTGGGCCGCGGAGCACGGCGTCCCCCTCTCGGCGACCTTCGCGATCGGCGACGGCGCCAACGACCTCGAGATGATGGCGGTCGCGGGCCTCGGACTCGCGTTCAACGCCAAGCCCGCCGTCCGCGAGCGGGCGGATCTCGTGATCGGTCCGGTCGACCTGTCCCAGGTCATCGCGCTGCTCCCCCGCTGAAGGTCCCTGAGCCCGCCGGAAGGGACCACTCTCGACCCCACGGCTCCGACAGGTCCCTGAGCCTGTCGAAGGGACCCTCGACCCCACGGCGCCGACAGATCCCTGAGCCCGCCGAAGGGACCACCCTCGACCCCACGGCGCCGACAGATCCCTGAGCCTGTCGAAGGGACCCTCGACCCGACCCTCGCGAATGTCGGAGCCCCGTCCTACCCTCGACGCATGAAGGTCATCCTCGTTCCCGGTCTCTGGCTCACGGCGTCATCGTGGGACGCGGTTGTCCCCGCCCTGCTCGCCGCCGGGCATCATCCCGAACCGCTGAGCATGCCGGGCATCGGCGTTCCCGCGGCCGGCTCCGCGCAGGTCGGCATCGCGGACTGGATCGCCGAGGTCATCCGCGTCATCGACCGCGACGACGAGCCCGTCGTACTGATCGGCCATTCCGGCGGAGCCAACGTCGTCTGGGGTGCCGCCGACGCGCGACCCGACCGCGTCGCGCGGGTCGTCTTCGTCGACGCCGTTCCTCCCCTCGACGGAGCGGGCATCTGGGAGTTCCCGATCGTCGACGGCGTGGTCCCGTTCCCCGGGTGGGACTCCTTCGACGACGAGGAGGTCGCCGACCTCGACGCGCCCACGCGTCAGCGGGTCGAGGAGCAGGTCACCTGGATCCCCGCGCGGATCCCCACCGATCCGATCTCGCTGGGCGACGACCGCCGCCACGGCATCCCGATCACGGTGATCACGTGCCTCATGCCGTCCACTGACGTGCGGAGCATGATCGACGGCGGTGCGCCCTGGGTCGGCGAGCTCGCCGCGGCGGACGAGCTCGAGATCGTCGATCTACCCGGAGGACACTGGCCGCAGTTCGCTCAGCCCGAGGCTCTCGGGAAGGCGCTCGTCGCGGCGATCCGGTCCGAGCCGGTCGCCGAGAACTGAGCGTTCGTCTCGACGGGGCGCTCAGTGCCCCATGCCGAGGCCACCGTCGACCGGGATCACGGCGCCCGAGATGTATGCCGCGTCATCGCCCGCGAGCCACGTCACGACACCCGCGACCTCGTCAGGCGAGGCGAAGCGCCCCGCCGGGATGTTCTTCTTGTACTCGGCCTGCGTGTCGGCGGGAAGCTCGGCCGTCATGTCGGTCTCGATGAAGCCCGGCGCGACCACGTTGGCGGTGATTCCGCGGCCACCCAGCTCGCGGGTGAGCGAGCGGGCAAACCCGACCAGGGCGCTCTTCGACGCGGCGTAGTTGATCTGTCCCGCCGAGCCATACAGGCCGACGACGCTCGAGATGAGGATGACGCGACCCCAGCGCGCCTTGAGCATGCCCTTCGACGCACGCTTGACGACGCGGAACGCGCCGCCGAGGTTCGTGTTCACGACGCTGTCGAAGTCGTCCTCGCTCATGCGCAGCAGCAGGGTGTCCTTCGTGACGCCGGCGTTGGCCACGACGACCGCGATCGGGCCGAGCTCGGCCTCGACCTGGGTGAACGCGGCGTCGACGGCTGCGGCGTCCGTCACGTCTGCGCGGACGGTCAGCGTGCCCGCGGGGCCCTCGCCCGAGCGTGCCGTCACGGCGACGCGCCACCCCTCGGCGACGAACCGCTCGGCGATGGCGCGCCCGATGCCGCGGTTTCCTCCGGTGACGACGACGACGCGGTCCTGCGACATGTGAACTCCTGCGATACGGCGGAATGGAACCGGCCCAGCCTATCCGGCGCTCGCCCTGCAGCCGTGGCCTCGCACGCCTTCGCACGCCCTCGAACGGCTTCGCACCGTGCCACGCGAGGTTTGACACGACCCTCGCGGCGCTGGAAACCTGGAGCGGCGCGGGCAGACCACCGGGCGAGAAGAGGGAACGCCGTGAGCGACAACAGCACCCAGGACCCGAACACCGGCGAGACGGGCGCGACGTCGGGAATCGACGCTCCCTCCACCCCCGAGGCCTCCCCGAGCTCGACCAGCACGGACACGCCGCAGCCGGACGCATCGAGCACCTCCGCCTCGAACGCGGATGCCGCCGCGGCGGGCACCTCCACCGCGCCGCCGCTCCCGCCCGCGTACGGCGCTCCGACACCCGGCGACGCCGCCGCGACGCCCGCGCCCCCGGCATATCCGGCGCCCGCGACCGACGCCCCTCCCGCATCCGGTTCGACCGGTTACGGGGCCCCCGCGACCGACGCCGCCCCTGCCTATGGCGCGACGCCCTACGGAACCCAGGGCTACCCGGCTCCGGCCTACGGCACAGCGGCCTACGGGGCGCAGGGCTACGCCGGCTACGGCACCCAGGGGTACGGCTCGTACGCGGCGACCGCGCGGACGAATGTCCTCGCGATCATCTCGCTCGTGGCATCCATCGCCGGTTTCGTCATGCTGCCGTTCGTCGGTCCGCTCGTCGGCGTCATCACCGGACACATCGGACTCGCTCAGATCAAGCGCAGCGGCGAGAAGGGGCGCGGCCTCGCTCTGACGGGTGTGATCCTCGGGTGGGTGAACATCGCGCTGATCGTGATCTCCATCGCTCTTTTCTTCACCTTCTTTCTCGCGACCAGCTCGAGCTACCGTTACTGAACGGTCAGCGTTCCTCAACGGTCCGCACTGTGCGCGAACGGGCGTACCCTGGGGGGACCGTGAAGACATCGTCCCGTGCCCAATCCGCGACGTCTCTCCCGCAGGCCCCGCGGGAAGACGCCGGCTCCCGTTTCACCAAGTACATGGTGATGATGGGGATCCGTATCGCGTGCTTCGTGCTCATGGCCGTGGTGCAGCCCTACGGGTGGTACACCTTCGTCTTCGCCGCGGGGGCGATCTTCCTCCCCTACCTCGCCGTGATCGTGGCGAACGTGGGCGCCGACGTGGGTGCACGTGCGGCCGAGGCACCCGAGCGGTCTCTCGAGGCGTCCGCCCCGGCTGCGCCGACGCCAGCGCCGGCCGCCCCCACCGTGATCCGTATCGCCGAGACGTCGCGACTCGACGCCGCTCGCGACGACCGCTCGTGACCGCCGAGGCCGCGGAGTGCTCGCGAGCCGGATGCCGAGACACCGCCGTGTGGGCGATCCTCTGGCGCAATCCGCGCATCCACACCGCCGAGCGCCGTAAGACGTGGGTGGCGTGCGAAGCGCACGTGTCGTATCTCCGCGAGTTCTTGAGCGCGCGCGACTTCCCCGTTGAGGTGCAGGCTCTGTCCGCGGTCGCCCGAGCAGGCGAGGCCCTGTGAGCGCGCGCGAGATGCCCACGGGTGCACGCTGGGCGATGTACGTCGGCATCGCGATCCTCTTCGCGATCGCGTGTGCGTACCTGTCGAACTGGCAGTTCTCGCGCAACGCCGAGCGCAGCGAGCAGCTGCAGCTCGTCACCGACAATTACGACGCGACACCGGTCGCGCTGGGTGATCTCCTCGCTCCCGGCGCCGACCTGGCGCCCTCCGACGAGTGGCGACCGGTCCGGCTCGAGGGCCAGTACCTCGCCGACGAGCAGTTGCTGGTGCGCAACCGGGCGCACAACGGCTCCGCCGCCTACGAGCAGCTCGTGCCGTTCCGCCTCACCGACGGCCGCGTCTTCCTCATCGACCGCGGCTGGCTTCCGCCGGGGAACAGTCAGTCGTTGCCCGACGAGATCCCCGCTCCCCCCGCGGGCACGGTAACGGTCGAGGCGCGGTTGCGCCCCGGCGAGGCCGCGCCGACCTCGGGACGCACCGCTGAGGCGGGTCAGGTGCCGACGATTAATCTCGGCCTCGTCGCCGAGCAGACGGGCCCCATCGAACCCGGCGCCTACGGACTGCTCATGTCGGAGGACCCGGCTCCCACTGACGCCCCGCTGCCCGTCGATCCGCCGAGCGACGACCCCGGTCCGTACCTGTCGTACGCGATCCAGTGGATCCTGTTCGCTCTCATGGGCTTCGGCTTCATCACCTACGTGATCGTCAGCGAGCGCAAGCTCCGCCGCGAGGAAGCCGACGACGATGACGACGAGCTCGCACCTGTTGCGCTGCCCGCGAGCGAGAGCGCCGAACCCCGCCGTCGCGTCGACCCGGTCGCCCTGCATCGCGCACGCAAGCGCCCGAAGGATCGCGACGCCGACGACGAGGACGCCCTTCTCGACGCACGCTGAACGGGAACGGATGCCGGATTCTTGGCATCCGTGGTCCGATCAGGCCAGCGTGACCAGGCGAGCGTGATCAACCCGGCGTGCCCGTCCAGCGAGACCGATCCGACACGCCAGGCCTGCGCGAGCAGGCCGGCGTCAAGCCAGCGTGATCAGATCCGCGTAGTCACGACCCCAGATGTCCTCGACACCGTCGGGGAGGATCAGCACGCGCTCGGGGTTGAGCGCCTCGACGGCTCCCTCGTCGTGCGAGACGAGCACCACGGCGCCCTCGTAGTGCGCGAGCGCGCCCAGGATCTCTTCGCGTGAGGCGGGGTCGAGGTTGTTCGTCGGCTCGTCGAGCAGCAGCATGTTCGCCGACGACACCACGAGCGTCGCGAGCGACAGGCGCGTCTTCTCACCGCCCGAGAGAACGCCGGCCGGCTTGAGCACGTCGTCGCCGACGAACAGGAACGAACCGAGCACCTTGCGCGCCTCGGTGGCGGTGATGTGCGGGGCCGACGACATCATGTTCTCGAGCACCGAGCGGTTGACGTCGAGGTTCTCGTGCTCCTGGGCGTAGTAGCCGATCTTCAGGCCGTGGCCGGGCTCGAGCTGGCCCGTGTCGGGCTGGTCGACGCCGGCGAGGATGCGCAACAGCGTCGTTTTACCGGCACCGTTGAGGCCCAGGATCACCACGCGCGAGCCACGGTCGATCGCGAGGTCGACGTCGGTGAAGATCTCCAGCGAGCCGTACGACTTCGACAGTCCTGACGCCATGAGCGGCGTCTTGCCGCAGGGCGCGGGCTTGGGGAACCGGAGCTTCGCGACCCGCTCGTCCTGGCGCACCTCGTCGAGGCCGGACAGCATCTTCTCGGCGCGCGCGACCATCTGGTGAGCGGCGGCGGCCTTCGAGGCCTTGGCGCCGAACCGCGCCGCCTGCAGCTGCAGGGCGGTGGCCTTCTTCTCGACGTTGACGCGCTCCTTCTTGCGGCGCTCCTCGTCGGCCACCCGCTGGCGCAGGTAGTTCTTCCAGTTCATGTTGTAGACGTCGATGACCTGGCGATTGGCATCCAGGTAGAAGACCCGGTTCACGGTCTCGCCGACGAGCTCGACGTCGTGCGAGATCACGATGAGCCCGCCCTTGTAGCCCTTGAGGAACTCGCGCAGCCACACGACGCTGTCGGCGTCGAGGTGGTTGGTCGGCTCGTCGAGGATCATCGTCTGCGCGTCGGAGAAGAGGATGCGCGCGAGCTCGATACGGCGGCGCTGCCCACCCGAGAGGGTCTTCAGCGGCTGGTCGAGGATGCGGTCGGGCAACGAGAGGTTATGGGCGATGGATGCCGCCTCGGCCTCGGCCGCATAGCCGCCCGCCGCCTCGAACCGCTCGGTGAGGTTGCCGTACTTCTTCATCGCCTTCGCCGCGACGGCCGGGTCGTCGTCGCCCATCGCCATCGACGCCTCATGCATACCGAGGGCGAGCGAGCCGAGCCCGCGCGCGTCGAGGATTCGCGTGCGCGCGAGCATCTCGGGGTCGCCGGAGCGGGGATCCTGCGGGAGGTAGTCGAGCTCGCCCGAGCGGTCGACGCCGCCGTTCGAGGGCAGGAGATCGCCCGCCAGCACCTTGGTCAGGGTGGTCTTTCCCGCACCGTTGCGCCCGACGAGTCCGATCTTGTCGCCATCGGAGACGCGGAACGACACGTCGGACATGAGCACGCGGGCGCCCACGCGGATCTCGAGGTCGTGCACGGCAAGCACAGCGAACGTCCGTTCTTCGGGGTCGGGGATCGGCCAGAGAAAGGCCAGCCACCCAGTATACGGCCGGGTCGCCGAACGTCCCCCGACAACGAGCGGGGCCGCCCCGAGCCTCGATACCTCGGCGTCGAGACGATCGCCCGGGTTCTCGGCATCCGGGTTTGCGTTGACACCCGAAGCCTGACCTAAACTAAGCCAATCCTTACCTAACACGCAGGAGGCTCTTCGTGTCCCGATTCCGCGCTCTGGCGGCTCTCGCCGTCGGTTCCGCCCTCGTCCTCTCCGGCTGCGCCGGCACCACGGCCGCCCCCGGCTCCTCGGAGGGATCCACCGGGGCGGACGGCGCCTTCCCCGTGACCCTCAGCAACGTGTTCGGCGAGACGACCATCTCCGCCAAGCCCGAGCGGGTCGTCACCGTCGACTGGGGCAACCAGGACGTCGCTCTGGCGCTCGGTGTCGTTCCGGTCGCCATGCCGAAGGTGACCTACGCGGACGAGGACGGCGACGGCCTGCTGCCCTGGACGAAGGACAAGCTCGCCGAGCTCGGCGCCGAGACCCCGGTGCTCATGGACGAGACCAACGGCTACGACTACGAGGCCATCGCCGACGCGCAGCCCGATGTCATCCTCGCCGCGTACTCCGGCATGACGCAGGAGCAGTACGACACACTCAGCAAGATCGCGCCGGTCGTGACCTTCCAGAATGTCGCGTGGGGCACCACCTGGCAGGACATGACCGTCCTGGGCGGCACCGCGCTCGGCCTGAAGGACGAGGCCGAGGCACTCGTCGCCGACAAGGAGAAGCACATCACCGACGAAGCGGCGAAATATCCCGCCATCGCCGACAAGAAGTCGCTCCTCACGTACTACGACCCGACCAACCTGTCGACGCTCGGCTTCTACAACACGCTGGACCCGCGCATGGGCTACCTCGAGGAGCTCGGGCTCGCGCCGTCCTCCTACGTCGCCTCGCAGTCGGCGGCATCGGACACCTTCTGGTTCACCCCCTCCACCGAGCAGATCGAGAACTTCGCCGACGTCCAGGTCATGGTGGCCTACGGAGCCGACGGCATGATCGCCGCGATGCAGGCCGACCCGCTGCTGTCGAAGATCCCGGCCGTGGCGAACGGGGCGATCGCTGTGATCGAGAGCGGCTCGACCCTCTCGTCGGCCATCACCCCGACGCCGCTCAACATCGGCACGAGCTACGGCGATGAGTACATCGGCCTCGTCGGGGCCGCCGCGGAGAATGCCGCGTCCTGATGCGGCTCACCCGCCCGTCGGCCCGATGACCGCTGTCTCCCCGACACTCGCCGCCCCCGGCGACGCCCGCGCGCGTCACTGGGGGCGGCGGCGTGCCGTCGGCGTCACGGCGCTCGTCGTCGTGCTCGTCATCGCCGCGGTCCTGTCGGTGACCTTCGGCGCGCGCGACGTCACAGCCGTGGACGTCTGGGCCGGGCTCACCGGTTCCACCGACACCGCTTCGGCGGCCGCGGTCGCCAAGCGCGTTCCGCGCACGCTGCTGGCGATCCTCGTCGGCGCGGCTCTCGCGGTCTCTGGCGCGGTCCTGCAGGGGGCCACGCGCAATCCCCTCGCCGACCCGCAGATCCTGGGCATCAACGGCGGAGCGGGACTCGCGATCGTCGTGGGGATCGCCTTCTTCGGCCTCGGATCTGCCACGTCATACATCTGGGTCGGCATGATCGGTGCCGCCGCGGCCGCGGTCGTCGTCTATGCGATCGGCTCGCTCGGCCGCGGTGGAGCCACGCCGCTGCGTCTTGCGCTCGCCGGCGCCGTGAGTGCCGTGGCCTTCAGCTCTCTCACCAGCGCCGTCCTCCTTCCGCGCATCAACGTCATGAACGATTTCCGTTTCTGGCAGATCGGCGGCGTCGGCGGCGCGACGTTCGAAACCATCCTTCAGGTGTTTCCTTTTCTCCTCGCCGGGCTGGTGATCTGCCTCGCCTGCGCATCGACGCTCAACACCCTGGCCCTCGGCGATGAGCTCGCCGCGGGGCTCGGTGCGCGCGTGCGCACGGCGCGGCTCGTCTCCACCGGTGGCGCCGTCATCCTGTGCGGAGCCGCGACCGCGGTCGCCGGGCCCATCGGCTTCGTCGGTCTCGTCGTCCCCCACATGATCCGCCTCGTCGTCGGTGTCGACCATCGCTGGCTGCTCCCCGTGTCGGCTCTCGGCGGAGCCACCCTGCTCACTCTCGGCGACATCGTCGGCCGCGTCGTCGCACGACCCGAGGAGATCGAGGTCGGCATCGTCACCGCCCTGGTCGGTGCCCCGTTCTTCATCGCCCTCGTCCGGCGCCAGAGGATGAGAGCGCTGTGACCGTCACCCTCGTCTCCCCCTCATCCCCCGCGCTGACCTCCGTCATCGCCGGGCGTCAGCGCCGCCGCCGCAGGTGGGCACTGATCACCGGCATCCTCGTGCTCCTCGTGATCGCCGCCTTCTCACTCTCCCTCATGCTCGGGCAGACGGCCTACTCCCCCGTTCAGGTGTGGGGGGTCCTCACCGGGCAACGCGTGTCCGGAGCGTCGTTCACGGTGGGCGAGCTGCGCCTTCCCCGCGCGGTGACCGGGCTGTTCACGGGTCTGTGCTTCGGAATGGGCGGCGTCATCTTCCAGTCGATGCTGCGCAACGCCCTCGCGAGCCCCGATGTGATCGGCATCAACACCGGCGCGAGCGCGGCAGCCGTGATCGGCATCGTCGTGCTCGGGCTCGGAGAGACGGCCGTGTCGTTTCTGGCGATGGCTGCCGCCCTCGCAGCCGCCCTCGCGATCTATCTCCTCGCCTACCGAAACGGCGGATCGGGCGCGCGGCTGATCCTCGTGGGCATCGGCGTCGCCGCGATGTGCCAGGCCGTGGTGTCCTACGTCATCGCGCGCGCCGCGGAGTACGACCTGCCCGCCGCCATGCGCTGGATCACGGGCAACCTCAACGATGCGACGTGGGATCGGACGCTGCCCGTGATGGTCGCTGTCCTCGTGCTCGGACCGGTGGTGCTCTCCCTCTCGGGCCGGCTCGAGATCCTGCGCATGGGCGACGAGACGGCCGCCGCGGTGGGGCTGCCCGTCGAACGTAGTCGCGTCCTGCTCATCGTCGCCGCCGTGGGGCTGCTCGCCTTCGGCACCGCCGCCGCCGGCCCCATCGCGTTCGTGTCTTTCCTCGCGGGCCCGATCGCGGTGCGACTCCTCGGGCCCGTCGGCTCCCCCATTCTCCCCGCGGGCCTCATCGGCGCGTTGCTGGTCCTCGTGGCCGACTTCTGCGGCCAGTACGCCTTCGGCACCCGCCTTCCCGTGGGCGTCATCACCGGCGTTCTCGGGGCGCCCTATCTCATCTACCTGCTCGTGCGCAGCAGCCGATCCGGAGGAACTTCGCTATGACCGTCGAGCGCTCCCTGGTGGCCGAGGGTGTCACCCTCGGCTACGGAGACAGGACCATCGTCGACACGCTCGACCTCCGGATCCCGCCTGGCCGGGTGACCACGATCGTCGGGGCGAACGCGTGCGGCAAGTCCACGCTACTGAAGGCCATGGCACGCCTGCTCACGCCCTCGGCGGGCCAGGTCCTTCTGGACGGCAAGGCGATCCACCGCCAACCCACCAAGCAGGTGGCGCGCGTGCTGGGACTGCTCCCGCAGTCCCCGATCGCCCCCGACGGCATCGCCGTTTCGGATCTCGTCAGCCGAGGCCGCCACCCTCATCAGGGTGCGCTGTCGCGGTGGACGAGCGCTGACGACGCCGCCGTGGCGCGCGCCCTCGCGGCGACCGACACCGCGCGCCTCGCGGATCGTTCCGTGGACGAGCTCAGCGGCGGGCAGCGCCAGCGCGTCTGGATCGCCATGGCGCTCGCGCAGGAGACCGACGTCCTGCTGCTCGACGAGCCGACCACGTTCCTCGACATCAGCCACCAGATCGACGTGCTCGACCTCCTCACCGATCTCAACCACGAGCGCGGAACGACGGTGGCGATGGTGCTGCACGACCTGAACCTCGCTGCGCGCTACGCTGACCACCTGGTCGCGATGGCGCAGGGTCGCGTGGTCGCTGCGGGCGATCCGTCCGAGGTTCTCACCGAGGCGATCGTGCGCGAGGTGTTCGGTCTCGACAGTCGTGTGGTTCCCGACCCCCTGACCGGTCGACCGATGGTCATCCCGATCGGACGGCACCACACGGTGACCGAGCCGGAGCAGGCGCTGAGCTGAGCTGAGTCGAGCTGAGGGGCCGGGATGCCGACATCCCAGCCCCCGCGCTGTCACGGGCGTTCCTAGGCCGAGCGCTCCGTCTGCCCCTCGCGCCAGTACCCCATGAAGGCGACGCGCTTGCGGTCGACGCCGCATCCCTGCACGAGCATCCGGCGCAGCGTCTTGACGGTCGACGACTCCCCCGCGATCCACGCGTAGAACTCGCCCTCTCCGTCCTCCGGGCTGTCCCAGAGCAGCTCCTTCTCGAGGTCGATATCCTCGAGCTCCTGCGGCCGCGGGGCCGCAGCCCGGGCGAGCACGTCGCCGGACGCTCGCGTCCACCCCTCGACGGCTTCGATCAGGGCCTCGCCGTGCGAGCGGTCGTCGCGGGCGAGCCAGGTCACCCGCGCATCGCCGACCGCCAGTGGAAGAGCGTCGTCGATGGTCGGCACCTCGATGAACGCGTCGACGTCCATGTCGAGCTCGAGTCCCTCGAGCACCGCGCACATCGCCGGAGCGGCGGTCTCGTCGCCGGCCAGCAGAAGGCGCCGAGCCGTGCCCGGGTGGAAGTCGATCCCCTGCGCCGACTCGGGGCTGCGCGCGTCGGGACCGACGACGAGGATCGAGTCCCCCGGCGCCGCGGCCTCGGCCCACGCCCCCGCGGGCCCGGCGTCGTGGTGCAGCACGAAGTCGACGTCGAGCTCGCGCGCCTCGGGATCGATCCGCCGCACGGTGTACGTGCGGAACGGCATCCGCTCCGCGTCGGGCAGATCCCTCCAGCGGACGTACCACTCGCCGTTGTCGATCGCCGACGGATCGTTCTGACCGATGTCGCACAACTGTCCGTCCGGCCCGGGCAGCACGATCTTGATCCGCTGGTCACGTCGGTCGGTGCCGAAAACGTCGAAATCCGCGGAGGTGAACGTGATTCGCGCGAAGTGCGGCGACAGCCTGCGTGCCTCCTTCACCACGGCGACGTAAGGACGGTAGGCGGGGCGCGTGGCGGTGGCGGTCACCGGATAAGGATACCCTTACCTATTCCCGGATGCCAGGACCCCGGCATCCGTTACCCCACGGTCGAACGACCGGCCGTCACGCGCCGCGCGCGAGCCGGCCGATCCGCTCGATCGCCTCGCGCAGCACCTCGGGCGCACACCCGACGTTGATGCGGACGTGGCCCACACCCTCCGCCCCGAAGAGCGGACCGTGATGCAGGGCGACCTTCGCCTCGCGGCGGATGTGGGGCGCCGGGTTGTCGCCCCAGCCGTACGCCGACACGTCCACCCAGGCGAGGAACCCCGCCTCGGGCAGGCGGTAACGCGCGAGCGGCAGATGCTCAGCGAGCAGCTCCGCCAGAAGACGGCGGTTCTCGTCGAGGGCGACCAGCAGTTGATCGAGCCACGCGTCGCTCTCGGCCGCGAAGGCGGCGCGGTTGGCGATCACGCCGAAGAGCCCTGCCCGCCACTCCACCTCCCACGGTAGCCCCCGCACCACCGCCGCGGTCTCCTCCGAGCCGGTCACGATCACGGCGCACTTCAGGCCCGCCAGATTGTACGTCTTGCTCGCGCTCGTGACCGCGTAGCCCACAGCAGCCGCCTCGGGCCCGGCATCCAGGAACGGGGTGAAGACGGACGGTGCGTGGGTCAGGGGCGCATGGATCTCGTCGCTGACGACCGTGGCCCCGTAGCGGTGCACCAGCCGGGCGAGCTCCGCGAGCGACTCCCGCGTGTGGACGGTCCCGGTGGGGTTGTGCGGATTGCAGAGCAGCACCGAGCGGGCGCCGTCCGCCAGCGCGCGCTCGATCCCCTCGAGGTCGAGAGACCAACGCTCGCCGTCGTCGAGCAGCGGGACGCGTTCGACGACTGCGCCAGCTTCCTCCACGGTGTCGTAGAACGGGGGGTACACCGGCGGGGTGACGATCACGCGGTCGCCCGGCGAGGTGACCGCGCGCAGCACCTCGACAACCCCCATCATCACGTCCCCGGTCCAGCGGATTCGCGCGGGGTCGGGGCGCCATCCCCAGCGACGGTCGGCGTACGCGGCGAAGTCGAGATCGATGCCGGGTCGCGGGGGCGTGTAGCCGGTGTCGCCGATCTCGACGGCGCGGTGCAACGCCGCCGTGATGGCGGGCGCGAGAGCGAAGTCCGTTTCCGCCACGAACATCGGAATGACATCGTCGCGGTAGGAGCGCCACTTGGTGCTGCTGCGCTGGCGGAGAAGGTCGAGCGGCAGGGCTTTCAAGGGGGGAACGCTCATCCCGAAAGCCTAATGAGAGCCCAGGACGCCACGGAATCCCGGTGTCAGACGGAGAAACACGAACCGATGTCGATCCGGGGTGAAAGACGAATGCCCACCCCCGGAGGGATGGGCATTCGATGAAGTGTTCAGATCGCGAAGCCGAGGGCGCAGAACCATGGACTCCGGGATGAGGACGTCGTGTTCAGATCGTGTTCAGATCGCGAAGCCGAGGGCGCGCATCATGTCGCGGCCGTCGTCGGTGATCCGTTCGGGGCCCCACGGCGGCATCCACACCCAGTTGATGCGGAAGCGATCCACGACGTTGTCGAGGGCCTGGGCCGTCTGCTCTTCGAGCACGTCGGTCAGCGGGCAGCCGGCCGAGGTGAGGGTCATGTGGATGACGAGCGCGTCGTTCTCGTCGTCCCACGCGAGGTCGTAGATGAGGCCGAGGTCGACGACGTTGATCCCCAGTTCGGGGTCCATGACGTCTTTCAGGGCCTCGGTGACCTCGTCGTACTTCTCGGGAGCGAGGGTTGCGGTCATGTAACGATCTTACGCGTCGATCGGGGTACCGGCCTCGAGGAAGCGGTCGTAGCCCTCTTCCTCGAGTCGGTCGGCGAGCTCGGGACCGCCCTCTTCGACGATCCGGCCCTTCACGACCACGTGCACGTAATCGGGGCGGATGTAGCGCAGGATGCGGGTGTAGTGCGTGATGAGCAGCACACCGAGGTCGGTCTGCTCCTTGGCGCGGTTGACGCCCTCGGACACGATCTTGAGCGCGTCGACGTCGAGGCCGGAGTCGGTCTCGTCGAGGACGGCGATCTTCGGCTTCAGCAGCTCGAGCTGGAGGATCTCGTGACGCTTCTTCTCGCCACCCGAGAAGCCCTCGTTGACGTTGCGCGAGGCGAACTTCGCGTCCATGCGCAGGTTCTCCATGGCGCCCTTGACGTCCTTGGTCCAGCTGCGGATCGCCGGCGCCTCGCCGTCGATGGCCGTCTTGGCCGTGCGCAGGAAGTTGGTGACCGTGACACCGGGGATCTCGACGGGGTACTGCATCGCGAGGAAAAGGCCGGCGCGAGCGCGCTCGTCGACGCTCATCTCGAGCACGTCCTCACCGTCGAGGGTGATCGAACCGCTCGTCACGGTGTACTTCGGGTGACCGGCGATCGTGTACGCCAGGGTCGACTTGCCGGAGCCGTTGGGGCCCATGATGGCGTGGGTCTCACCGGTGCGCATGGTCAGCGTCACACCGTTGAGGATCGGGGTCGTACCGTTCTCCGTCTCGACCGTCACGTGGAGGTCGCGGATCTCGAGGACAGACATGGTGTTCCTTACTCGTAAAGTCTTCAGGTCGTGGGCGTCGTCGTGAGCGGCGTCGTGGGCGGCGCTCAGGCCGTCGCCTTGGTGACGGACGGATCGATGAGCACGTCGTCTCCGTCGATCACGACCTCGTACACGGGGACCGGCTCGTAGGCCGGGAGGTTCAGCGGGCGGCCGGTCTTCAACGAGAAGGCGGAGCCGTGTGCCCAGCACTCCAGCGTCTCTCCCTCGACGAAGCCGTCGGACAGCGAGATGTCGCCGTGCGTGCAGACGTCGCCGATCGCGTGGACATCGCCGTTACCGTCGAGCACGACGGCGATCGCGACGCCGTCGATCTCGACACGCCGCGCCTCGTCCTGGACGAGGTCGCTCAGCGCGCAGGCACGCGTCGCGCTCACGCGGCAGCCCCCTCGGCCAGCTCGCGCTCGATCGCCGCGATGAGCTCGCTCTCGAGCTCCGGGATGCCGATGCGCTGGACGATCTCGCTGAGGAAGCCGAGCACGACGAGACGCCGCGCCTCTTCCTCGGCGATGCCGCGGGCCTGGAGGTAGAACAGCTGCTCGTCGTCGAAGCGACCCGTGGCGCTGGCGTGGCCGGCGCCCTGGATGTCGCCCGTCTCGATCTCGAGGTTGGGGATCGAGTCGGCGCGCGCACCATCGGTGAGCACGAGGTTGCGGTTGGCCTCGTACGAGTCGGTGCCCGTGGCATCCGAACCGATGAGGACGTCGCCGATCCACACGCTCCGGGCGCTCTCACCCTGGAGCGCACCCTTGTAGAGCACGTCGCCGACGGTGTGCGGACCCTTGTGGTGCAGGTAGACCTGCGACTCGAGGTGCTGGCCGGCGTCCGAGAACGACAGGCCGTACAGGCGTCCCTCGCTGCCGGCGCCGGCGAGCTCGACCGACGGGTTGACGCGGACGACGCCGCCACCGAAGCTCACCACGACGTGGGTGAGCTTCGCGTCGCGGTCGACGCGAGCCTGATGCGAGGCGGCGTGAATCGCGTCGTCGTTCCAGTTCTGCACCGACACGACCGTGAGCTCTGCGCCGTCGCGGACGAGGATCTCGACGTTCTGAGCGTGCTGCGCGCTGCCCTCGTGCCGCAGCACGACGGTGCCGCGGGAGTTCGGCTGCGCCTCGATCACGACGTGGGCGTGCGCGAGGCCGCCCGTGCCGGTGAGCCGCACGACGATCGGCTCGTCGAGCTCGACGTTCGCCGGGATGCGCAGCAGCGGAGCCTCGGGCTCGTGCGTCCACGCCAGGGCGGCGGGCAGGTCCTCGGGGCGGAAGTGCTCACCGCGCGGGGCATCGCCCGCCGCGAGACGCAGCTGCTCGACCGCCGCGGGCGCCTGGACGTCGACCTCGATGACGCCGGTCGGGCCGGCCTCGTCGACGAAGAGCGGCGCGAGCCGATCGACCGGGCTCAGCTTCCAGTTGACCTCGCGGCCGGTGGGAACGCCGAAGTCGGCGGGGTCGAACGACGTGGGTCGCTCCGAGCGCGTCTGCACCGGGACGACGGATGCCACGAGGGCTGCCGGGTCGACATGACCGCTGGCGGCTGCGGGAGTTTCAGTCGCAGTCGTCACTTAACCAACACTGCCTTCCATGCCCATTTCGATGAGCTTGTTGAGTTCGAGCGCGTACTCCATGGGGAGCTCGCGGGCGATCGGCTCGATGAACCCGCGCACGATCATGGCCATGGCCTCGTCTTCGGGAAGGCCGCGGGACTGCAGATAGAAGAGCTGCTCCTCGCTGACCTTCGAGACGGTCGCCTCGTGGCCGAGCTGCACGTCGTCGACGCGGATGTCGATCGCCGGGTACGTGTCGGAACGCGAGATCGTGTCGACCAGGAGCGCGTCGCAGCGCACGGTGTTCGCGGAGTGGTGCGCGTTGGCATCCACCCGCACTTCACCGCGGTAGCCGGCGCGACCGCCGCCGCGGGCGATGGACTTCGAGACGATCGACGACTGCGTGTACGGCGCCATGTGGATCATCTTCGCGCCCGCGTCCTGGTGCTGACCGGGACCGGCGAACGCGACCGACAGGGTCTCGCCCTTGGCGTGCTCGCCCATGAGGTAGATGGACGGGTACTTCATCGTCACCTTGGAGCCGATGTTGCCGTCGACCCACTCCATGGTCGCGCCCTCGTGGGCGACGGCGCGCTTGGTGACGAGGTTGTAGACGTTGTTCGACCAGTTCTGGATCGTCGTGTAGCGCACGCGGGCGTTCTTCTTCACGATGATCTCGACCACGGCCGAGTGCAGGGAGTCCGACTTGTAGATCGGAGCCGTGCAGCCCTCGATGTAGTGGACGTAGCTGTCTTCGTCGGCGATGATCAGCGTCCGCTCGAACTGGCCCATGTTCTCCGTGTTGATGCGGAAGTACGCCTGCAGCGGGATCTCGACGTGCACGCCCTTCGGGACGTAGACGAACGAGCCGCCCGACCACACCGCCGTGTTCAGCGCCGCGAACTTGTTGTCGCCCGCGGGGATGACGGTGCCGAAGTACTCCTCGAAGAACTCGGGGTGCTCGCGCAGGGCCGTGTCGGTGTCCATGAAGATGACGCCCTGCTGCTCCAGGTCCTCGCGGATCTGGTGGTAGACGACCTCGGACTCGTACTGGGCGGCGACACCGGCGACGAGACGCTGGCGCTCGGCCTCGGGGATACCGAGCTTCTCGTACGTGTTGCGGATCTCCTCGGGGAGGTCCTCCCACGACTGCGCCTGCTTCTCGGTCGAGCGCACGAAGTACTTGATGTTGTCGAAGTCGATGTCGGAGAGGTCGGCGCCCCACGTCGGCATCGGCTTGCGACCGAAGAGCTGGTACCCCTTCAGACGGGTCTTCAGCATCCACTCGGGCTCGGACTTGAGAGCGGAGATGCCGCGCACCACGTCCTCGTTGATCCCGCGCTGGGCCACCGCGCCGGCGGCGTCGGTGTCGTGCCAGCCGAACTCGTATTGTCCCAGGCTCTCGAGCTCTGGTCGGTCGATGAGGACATCGGACATGGTGATCACTCTCCTTCTCGGGCTGCAACGGTGTCATCCGCCCCGACATTCCGGACTCCGGTCGAAGTCTCAGGAAGGTCGCTGGTGAGCCCGCTCGAAGGCGCTGGCTGCGCGCCTAGACTGTCTCTGGTGCCGAACGCGTGAGCGCTGCACCCGGACCCTTTGATTCTACAGGCAAGACCCGCTCCTGGCACGGCAGCACCACTGCCCCGACGGCCCCGAGCGGCCCGCTGCCAGGAAGCCCGACGCATGTCCTCCGCCTCGACCTCCCCCGCCCGCTCTCGCCTCGCCGAAGGACTGCGCCGCTTCGTCGCGTGGCTGCCGGCCGACGTCGACCGCCGCGTGCGCGTCTTCGCGTGGCTCTCGTTCGTCGCCGAGGTCCTGATCATCGGGACCGGCGGCGCCGTCCGTCTGACCGGTTCGGGGCTCGGCTGCCCCACCTGGCCGCGTTGCACCGCCGACTCGATCGTCAACACTCCCGAAATGGGGATCCACGGGGTCATCGAATTCGGAAACCGGACGCTGACGGGTCTCGTCGGCATCCTGGCCCTCGTCGTGGTCGTCCTCGTCTGGCGAATGCGACGCGAGCGCCGCGCGCTGTTCGTGCTCGCGCTGATCGTGCTCGGCGGCGTCGTCGCGCAGGCGCTCGTGGGCGGGGTCACCGTCCTCACGGGCCTCAATCCCTTCATCGTCGGCTTCCACTACATCGCCTCGGTGTCGCTGGTCGCCGTGTGCGCCGCCTTCCTGGTGCTGATGTCGGGGCCGGCCGGGAGCCGCGTCCTCGCCGTTCCGCGATGGTTCGCCGGTCTCGTCCACGCGACCACGGGCGTCCTCGCCCTCACCATCGTGTTCGGTGTCCTCACCACCGGGGCCGGCCCCCACTCGGGCGACGCCGCGGCCGGTCGCAACGGGTTCGACGCCGAGATCCTCGAGCACGTGCACTCCTGGCCGGGGTACGCCCTCTTCATCCTGACGCTGATCGTCGTCATCGCCGCGTGGCGTCTGCGACTGCCCGTACGTCGGTGGGCAACAGCCCTCCTGGCGGTCGAGCTCGTGCAGATCGCCGTCGGCCTGTACCAGGCACGCAACGGCCTGCCCGAGATCGCCGTTGGCACCCATATGGTGCTCGCGGCCCTCGCCGCCGCCGCAATGACCGTCGTCGTGCTACGACTGAAGAAGCCTGCGGCATCCGTCGCCGACGCCGACCGGCGCGAAACGGCTTCCGCACTCGGCTGACGGACCGCACTCGCGAAGGCCGCCCCGGATGCCGTGCGCCGGGGCGGCCTTCGCGTTTGGTGGAGCGCGACCCTTATACGCTCATAGGTGATTCATCGGCGACCCCTAGCCATCGCCCTGATGCATACGCCACCGTGGACTGTCCGGCGCCCCTGTGCCCGGACACCCGGCGCCTCGCCGCCGAAAACCGCATCCGCGCCTCCCCCGGGCGCGGAACGACAAGGAGTACATCTCATGCAGACCCGTCCCCGTCTGGTCACCAACGTCCCGTTCTGGGTTCTCGTGATCGCGTCGCTCGCCGCAGTGATCGGCGGACTCGTCCTCGTCCTGGCTCAGGTCAACGCGATCCAGGCCCTGGTCAACGACCCGAACGCCACGGTCGTCACCGTCTACGTCGCCCAGTCCTGGGTGTCGGTGGGTGCCGCCGTGCTCGCCGCTGGCGCGATCGGCCTCGCCTCGGCCCTCGCCGTCGCCACCGTCGTCTCGACGCGCACGAACCCCGAGGTCGCCATCGAGACCATCGACTGGACCAGCGACGAAGAAACGGCGCCCGAGCAGGCCCCGGACTTCGCGACCCCTCCCTCCGCGGCCCCGACCACCGCGGCCCCGATCGCCGTCGAGGACGCCGACATCGAGACGCCCTCGACCGCTCCCGCCCCGCCGCAGGCGGCAGCTCAGAAGGACGACACCGACTCCGCCGCGCGCTGAGTCAAATGAAGAAGGCGCCCGCCCCGATCGCGGGTTCTAACGGTGGTCGCAACACCCCAGATTTTGGGAGGTTGCGACCACCGTGTCGTTTTCGGAGGAGAAGGATCGTCGTCGGGATGAGTTCCTGACGCTGTTGAAGGAACTCGGCAGTGTGACGTTGGCTGCGCGAGAGCTCGGGATAAATCGGAATACGGGTTTCACCTGGGCCAGGAAGGCGGGGTTCCGTTCCGAGGGGAAGTTCCCGGCGCGGCCGCATCCGCGTCGGGGCGAGTATGCCCGGCTGCGCGGGGAAGGTGTGTCGCGGCGGGACGCCGCGGCGCAGGTCGGCATCCACGAGCGCACCGCACGGGATTGGGATCACGGGGTCCGGCATTCGCGGAACTCGCGGTTCTACCCGGACGGGCGACGCGTTGACTACTCGACTGGGCGCACCACGATGGAGTCCATGACGACCCCACCGCCCCGGGTTCCGGCGCAGATCGGTTCTCGGCTGCTGTCTCTGCAGGAGCGAGAGAAGATCGCCGATTTACGGCGGCTCGGGTGGACGTTGCGGTCGATTGGCCGGGAGCTGGACCGGGCAGCGTCGACGATCAAGCGCGAACTCGACGCGCGCAGGGATGCGAACGGGCGTTACCTGCCGCACGCCGCTCACCGCGATGCCGCGGCGAAGAGGGTCCGGCCGAAGCCCGCGAAGCTGGCCCAGCCCGGACGGTTGCGGGAGTACGTCTCGGACCGGCTGAAGGAACAATGGTCTCCGGGACAGATCAGCGGCGTCCTGTCGCGAGATCACGCGGGCGACGAGAGTATGCAGGTGAGCGCGGAGACGATTTACCAGGCGATTTACGTCCAGGCTCGCGGCGGTTTGAAACGCGAGGTCGCCGATGCGCTGCGCACCGGGCGCGCCCGCCGCAAACCGCACCGCACCCCCGAGCACCGCACGAGCCGTTTCGTTGATCCGATGGTGATGATCAGTGAGCGACCGCCGGAAGTGTCGGACCGCGCCGTCCCCGGGGCATTGGGAGGGGGATCTGATCATGGGAGCAGGTAACCAGTCCGCGATCGTCACCCTCGTCGAACGCGCCACCCGCTACGTCATGCTCGG
>NZ_JARHXC010000178.1:0-2743 GCF_029222405.1 Microbacterium sp. Kw_RZR3
CTTGCCGTATCGGGGCCGCGGGCGGGTTGGGGCGGGCCGGGCCGTGGACGAGAGGCGGTGCGGGGCGGGCCGGGACCGCGTCGCTGGCGCCGTCGGGTGGACGCATAAACGCTATTCGCGCACAGAAACACGTGCACACCGCGTTTATGCGAGTGGATCGCGTTTATGCGCCGCGCGGGCGGCGGCACCGGGGAGGGGCGCGGGGGCGGCGGCGGGGGCGGGGACGCTAAGGGCGGTCGGCACACGCCCGACGCCCGCGAACAAGCACGCGAGCGAACGGCGCACCTCAGCGCGCGAGCGGCGCCGACGACCGTACGACGAGCCGCGTCGGCAGGGGTGTGCTCTCGGTCACCGTGTCGGGTTCCTCGACGAGCAGAAGCACCTTCTGCATGAGGATCTCGCCGAGGGCGGCGAAGTCCTGTCGCACCGTGGCCAGTGAGGGGTAGACGAAAGCGGCCTCGGGCACATCGTCGAAGCCCACCACCCCGATGTCCTCGGGCACGCGCAGCCCGCGCTCGCGCAGCGCCGAGAGCACGCCGATCGCCATGTGGTCGTTGGCGACGAAGATGCCCTCGCCCGGCGACAGATCGGCCTCGGACGCGATGCGGTATCCACTCGCCGCCGACCAGTCGCCGTGCACGGCCGGCGTCGACTGCGCGCGAGCGGTCGCGATCTCTTCGCGCCACCCACGGATGCGCTCGACGGCGTCGGGGTTCCGCGCAGGGCCGGCGATGTGGCGCACGGTGTCATATCCCGCCTCGAGCAGGTGCCGAACGGCGCTGCGCGCCCCGCGGTACTGATCGATCGCCACGAGGCGAGGGTGAGGACGGGCACTGGCCGCCGCCGCCACGATCGGGACGTCGATGTCGAGCGCCTGGACCGCCGCGAGCACCTCCGTGTCGACGACGACGAGGACGATGGCATCCACGCGCTGCTTCAGCAGGCCGTCGATGGCCGCACGAACCGGGGCGACGTCGCTCTGCGGCGAGCTGATCGCGTCGACGTTGTACCGGGCCGCGCGCGCGGCGAAGTTGAAGTTCGTGGCGATCGAGGTCGGGCCGTAGTCGACGGTGCCCGGGGTGACCAGGCCGATCGTGCGGGTGCGGCGGGTGACCAGCGCACGGGCGGCGGGTGACGGGCTGTAGCGCAGCTGCGCGATCGCCTGCTCGACGCGCGCGCGGGTCGCGGGGCGCACGTTCGGCATGTTGTTGAGCACGCGCGAGACGGTCTGGTGCGACACCCCGGCGAGGCGGGCGACATCGAAGATGTTGGCGGTCCGCGAGGCCTTGTCTTCAGCCAACGCCGCCCTCGTCTCCGCTCGTATGACCGGCCACGAGCGCGAGCAGCGCGTCGGAGGTGAGGTCGGCAGCCGGCACGATCTGCGCGAGGACGCCGTCGCGCATCACCGCGACCAGATGAGCGACGCGCAGCACCTCGTCGAGCTCGGCCGAGATGTAGACGATCGAGAGCCCGTTGTCGCTGAGCTCTCCCACCAGCCGCTGGATCTCGGCCTTCGCCCCGACGTCGATGCCGCGGGTGGGTTCGTCGAGCACGATGAGCCGTGGCGACAGCGCGAGCAGACGCGCGAGGAGCACCTTCTGCTGGTTGCCGCCCGAGAGCGTGCGGACGGGACGGTCGATGTCGGCGGGCCGGATGTGCAGCGCCTCGACCCAGCTCATCGCGAGCTCGCGGCGCCGCGCGTTGGTGAGCCGGTGGAAGATCCCGCGCTGCGCCTGCAGCGCCAGGGTGATGTTGTCGAGGACGCTGAGGTCGCCGATGACCCCCTCGGTGCGCCGGTTCTCCGACGAGTAGGCGACGCGGCGGCGGATCGCCTCGCGCGGCGACGACAGGCGGACGGGCTCGCCGTCGATGCGCAGCTCGCCGCCGTCGGGGCGGTCGACACCCGTGAGCGAGCGCGCGAGTTCGCTGCGGCCGGATCCCAGAAGCCCCGCGACCCCGATCACCTCTCCCTCGGCGATGTCGACATCGGCCTCGCGAAGACGGGCCCCGGATGCCAAGCCCCGGGCGCTCAGCACCGACGGGCCCTCGGTGGTCTCGATCTCGCGCTGACCGAGCGGTGCGAGGACCTCGGCGGTCGCGCCGAGCATCTTCTCGACGAGATCGATGCGCAGCAGCTCACGCGTGCCGTACTCGCCGACCAGGCGTCCGCCGCGCAGCACCGTGACGCGGTCGCAGATCTCGTACACCTGATCGAGGAAGTGCGAGACGAAGACGATCGCGATGCCCTGCGCCTTGAGGTCGCGGATGACGCGGAACAGTTCGGCGACCTCGTCGGCATCCAGGCTCGACGTGGGCTCGTCGAGCACGAGCACCTTGACCTCGGTCGAGACCGCCCGCGCGATCGCGACCAGCTGCTGCACCGCGAGGGGATGCGACGACAGCACCGAGGACGGGTCGACGTCCACGCCGAGCGACGTCAGCGCCTCGACGGCGCGCTCGCGCATCGCGCGGTGGTCGATGACGCCCCAGCGACGCGGCTCACGGCCGAGCGAGATGTTCTCGGCCACCGTGAGGTTGGGCAGGAGGTCGATCTCCTGATAGACGGTCGAGATGCCGACCGCCTGCGCATCCGCCGGAGAGGAGAACCGCACCTCCCGGCCGTCGAGCTCGATCAACCCGGAGTCGAGACGGAGTGCACCGGTGATCGCCTTGATCAGCGTGGACTTGCCGGCGCCGTTCTCGCCCATGAGCGAGTGCACCTCGCCAGGGAGGAGGCGGAAGT
>NZ_JARHXC010000179.1:0-30385 GCF_029222405.1 Microbacterium sp. Kw_RZR3
CTTTCCATCACCGCGATGCTGTGCTGGTCTGCGCCGTGCGCCGAGGCGCGCTGAGGTGCCTTCTCGAGGGCGGTGCGCGTGGCATCCAGGAACTCCGTGACCTGCACCTGCTTGACGCCGAAGAGCGACAGGGTGTCGTCAGCCGTCCAGGCTGCAAGGTCGGGTGCCACGTTGCCGAACAGGGCGAGTTCGTGCGCGTCTCCGTCGGCGAGCGGTGTGGGATTCACGTCGAAGGCGGGAGAGAGCTGCCAGTCGCGACCCCGGCGGAGGAAGCCGTGATTCCGGAGATGATCATCGCGGTTTCCCACGAGTTGGCCGAACACGCCACGGCGCCACAGCTCGACGGTGTCTCCGCCGTTCACACGGGTGAAGTCAGCCAGGTCGAGCCAGTCCCCGCCGTCGCCGTCGCGGGCCTCCAGGGCGGAGAGCGCGGAGAAGTAGGGGATGCGCGCGTGGGCGACGGTACGGTCGAAGCGCTTCAGAAAGAGCACCGTCCTCCGCTCGCCGCCGACGGTGAGGGTTTTCGTCTCATGATCGGGAACGTCGATGCCCGCCGCCGACATCGCGTCGAGCATGGTGGCTTCCCACGCCATGACGTTCCATTCGTCGCCATGGGGTTTCGGGAACTTCACCAGCCACAGGTCGCTTCCGCGGCGTACGCCGGCCTTGGGGCGCGCGCCTCCCAGGGATCCGGTGGCCCGGAACAGTCGACGCAGCGCGACTTCAGCGATGTCGCGATCTCCGCGTTGGATGGCATCGGCCGCCGCGAGGATCTCGCGCAGTTCGGCTTCGACGGGGACGCCGTCGCCGTCGGAGACGGCCTGGCCGTCGACCCAGAATCGCGTGGCGCCCTGGCGGGAGAAGTCGTTCACCCCGAGCAGCAGGGTGATGTCGTCGAGGGTGCGCCCTCCCGAGGCCCGGGTCATCACCTTCCTGCCCCACGTATCGGGGGCCGAGTCGCTGAAGGGATTCGGCGTCATGGACTGCGCGCCGCCCGCGAGCGGCAGAGCGGGGACCAGGGGGAACGCTTTCGGATGAGCGAGATAGCTGTCGTCGTAGCGGAATGACCCCGTCGCGCGGGTCCGATAGATCGTGCCGGCAGGGATGTCTTCGCCGTCGATGACGGTGGTGACGCCTACCTGATCAGCCACGATCGGCCCGTACCCGTGTGGGAAGCTTCTCGCCCGCCAGGAGCCTGCCGCGGTCGGTCCGGTACGGATCGGCAGCGTCGATGACGGCATCCATCATCCCCAGGACCCGCAGGACCCGCAGTGTCTTCTCGAGGGTCGCTCCTTCCCCCTTTTCGAGCCGGACGATCAGCGGCTGGCTCACGCCCGAGCGTTCCGCGACCATCGCCTGCGTGAGACCCATGAGCTTTCGTTGGGTCGAGATGTGCTGTCCCAACGCGCGCAGCGCGCGCTTCACGGGGGGAGGGGTGACGACCACGCCTCAATTTAACACAACGAAATTGTTACCAAAAGTAGTTTACGTACACTAATTCGGTTTCTTAGCGCGTGTCGAGGTCCCGCCGTATCAGCGCCGGCCTCGCCCCTGGCTGTCGCGGTGACCCCCTCTTCACGCTCCGAGCGCCGCACCGCGTCCGTGGCATCCCCGCGTCCGCTCAGACACGTCAGGGCCATCGCATCCGGCCGGCGGTTGCGATCGCGGCCAGGGTCCCGAGCGGGCTCAGCCGGGTGGGCTCAGCCGGGCGGGCTCAGCGCGCCTGTTCGAGGAGGATGCGGGACTTCGACTCGAGGAAGCACAGGAGCGAGCCGAGCACGGTCACCTCGTGTCCGAGGTTGACGAGGTCGGCCGCGCCGAGCTCGATCATCGACTCGCGCGGCTCCATCGTGACCTTCCAGGTGCCCTCGCCGCCCGTGACCGGCTGCAGGTAGCTGATGGTGTTGGCACGGCTGAGGTCGACGACGATCAGTCCGGCGTCGGTGTCTTGGTCGTCGTCCTGCTCGAGGACGCGGATCTCGCTGCCGGTCAGATAGCCGCGCGCGAGGAACTCCGCGAGCCACTGGTCGAGCGTCTCTTTGTCGAGCAGTTTTCGGACCGGCACGCGCGTCTCCTTCCCCGGGGGAGAACGAGAAGACCCGTTCCCACCGCCATTATGGCGGCCGGAACGGGTCGGGCGTGCGGAGTGCTACTAGGCGGCGCGGACGGGACGCGTCGAGGGGCGCGACGGCGAACTCGAGACGGAGGTTCGCGACGACACGCGGACGGCCTCCTCGGTGGCCTCCCATGTGCGTACGTCGATGTTGAGCCCGGTGGCGGAGTTGGACTGGTCGGCGAGGGCACGCAGGTACTCGCCGCTGAGCTGCTCGGGCTCGGGGGAGTCGAAGACGAAACGCAGGGGAATCGACGGCTGGAGCCAGATCGTCGAGCGCCCGGTCTCATCGTCGGCACCTGACCACGTCAGCGTGAACGATTCTCCGCGTCGCAGCTTGGTGGCCGTGATGACCTTGATGTATCCGAGCAGGCGGTCCGGCAGGGTGACGGGCGACGTGTCGGATCCGTAGTAGAGCTTTGCCATGGCGATCTCCTTGTCTGGGTCGTTGGGCGGGGCTAACTGCTAATCTAGCAGGTAATTCACGAATTTAAATAAATACATGAAATGTTCATCGATCTGGCTATGCTCGAAGAGAGGCCAGCCGGGGCCGCGGGGGAGATCGACCATGCCAGATGCGTCATCCGTCCTCATCGAGGCCCTCGGCGAGTATGTCGAGGCGGGAAGAGATGCCCTGGTCGTCGCGCGAAAGTCGCTGGGTGTCAGCGAGTTGGAGGCGCGCGCGATCCGCAGCATCGGTGCTCATCCCGGCATCCGTCCCTCCCTGCTCCGAGAGCACCTCGACGTCACCTCGGCCGGCGTGACGACACTCGTGGATCGGCTGGTCGGACGCGGCGTGCTGCGCCGCGAGCTCGACGCCGAGGATCGTCGCGTGAACCACATCTTCCTCGAGGTCGATCTGGATGCCGAGCCGTGGTCGGCTCTCGGGCGCTTCGAGGCCGACGTGCACGCCGCCATCCGCGCGGAGTCCTCGGAGATGTTCCACGGCTTCGCGGATCTGCTCCGCCGCGTCACCGCGCGGGCGCAGGTGCGGATCTGACGCGACCCGCCTCGAGGCGCACGATGTGCGTCGCGCAGGCGATGAGCGCCTCGTCGTGGCTCACGCAGACGACGGATGTGCCGCGTCGCGTCTCCTCCGCGATCGCCGCGCGGATCAGGCTGCCACTGCGGGTGTCCAGTCCGGTGGTCGGCTCGTCGAGGAGCAGGAGATCCGCGCCGCTCGCCAGCCCCTGCGCGAGGAGCGCGCGCTGTCGTTGACCGCCCGACAGGGACGCGAAGGGATGCCGAGCGAGGGGCGTGATGTCGAGTCGCGCCATCGCGGCGTCGACGGCCTCGCGCTTCGCGGCTGACGCGCGGGGCCGAGGGGCGGGGCGTCCCCACGTGCCCACCGCGACCATCTCGCGGACCGTGAGGGGGAGGCGGTCGGAGACCGCGGCGCGTTGCGGGACGAAGGCGCGCGTGCTCCCGTGCACGTCGACCTCGCCTGCGGTCGGTCGTCTCGCGCCGGCGAGCACCTCGAGGAGGGTCGACTTCCCCGCGCCGTTGGGGCCGACGATCGCGGTGAGGGCTCCCGCGGCGATGTCGAGATCGACGTCGTCGACGGCGCGAACGCCGGAGAACTCGACGCGGATGCCGCGAAGCGACGCGGAATGGGGGGACATGGCATCCATCCTATGAGTTTGAGAATCGTTCTCACTAACGCTACGGTCGTGCCTCGTGTCTCTCCTCACCGATCCGTTCTCGTACGAGTTCGTGCAGCGCGCGTTCTGGGGCGGCTCGCTCGTCGCGATCCTGTGCGGCATCGCCGGGACCTGGGTCATCGTGCGCGGCATGGCCTTCCTCGGCGAGGCTCTCGCGCACGGGATGCTCCCCGGTGTCGCCCTCGCGACCGTGCTGGGGGTGCCCGTGCTCTTCGGCGCCGCCGCGAGCGCGGTGGTGATGAGCCTCGGCATCGGGGCGCTGCAGCGCCGCGGACGCCTGTCGTACGACACGAGCATCGGCCTGCTGTTCGTCGGCATGCTCGCGCTCGGCGTGATCGTCATCTCACACGCCGGGAGCTTCGCGACGGATGCCACGGCCATCCTCTTCGGCGACATCCTGGCCGTGGGGGTCGATGACCTCGTCGTGCTCGCGGTCGCCGTCGCGCTCGGGGTGGTGACCGCAGTGGTCGCGCACCGAAGCCTCGTCGCGCTCGCCGTCGACGAGCGGGTCGCGCGCGTGCTCGGTCTGCGTCCCCGGCTCGCGCAGACCGCGCTCGTCGGGCTCGTCACGCTCGCCGTCGTGGCCTCCTATCAGGCGGTGGGCTCGCTCCTGGTCGTCGGTCTGCTCGTCGCCCCCGCGGTCGCGGCTCGCCCGTGGACTCACCGCATCCCCACCACGATGGCGCTCGCCGCGGTTATCGGAGTCGTCGCGGTCTTCGTGGGACTCGTGGTCTCGTGGCACGCCGCCACCGCGGCCGGCGCGACCATCGCCGCCACCGCCATCGCCGCCGCCGGGGTCTCCGGCGCGCTGCGCTCCGTCCTCTCGCCGCTCCGGCGCCGGGTCGTCTCGGCCGTTCCTATTCCCGTCTGACCTAGAAAGCCCCCATGCTCCACCGCTCTTCCCCCCGTCTGTTCCTTCCCACCGCCCTCCTGCTCGTCGCGCTCACCGGGTGCGCGGCCCCGACGGCCCCCGCGTCCGAGCCCTCGCGCGACACCCACGGCGACATCGACGGCGCAGCGGAGCTCGCCGAGCCCGCGCTCGGCCTCACCTCGATCGACGGGGACGGGCGCGTGTCGCACCTCGATCTGCTCGACGAGACGACGGCCGATCTCGGCACCGTCCGCGCTCCCGTCGCGACGCACTCCGACGGGCGCTATCTCTTCTCGGCCGACGACGCCGGGGTCTCGATCGTCGACAGCGGCGTCTGGACCTGGGATCACGTCGACCACTTCCACTACTACCGCGCCGAGGCGCGGATCCTCGGCGATGTCGCGGGGGAGGGCGTCGCCACCGTCGCCACCTCGAACTCGTCAACGACCGGCGGAACGGGTCTGTTCTTCCCCGCGTCGGGAGAGGCCGTGCTCCTCGACACCGAAGCGTTGTCGAAGGGCGAGATCGCCGAGAGGTTCCGGTTGGCCGTCGAGCCCGGCCCCGGACTGGTCGTGCCCGCCGGGTCGTTCGCCGCGGTGGCCGCGGGCGACGAGGTCACGCTGCACGCCGCGGATGGCGCGGCGATGGGCGACCCGGTCGCCTGCGTCGATCCGGCAGGCACGATCACGACCCGCGTGGGGGCGGTGATCGGATGCCGGGACGGCGCTCTTCTCGTGACGGTCGAAGACGAGCAGCCCGTCGTCGAGCGCATCCCCTATCCCGCGGGAACGACCGCCCCGCGCGCGACCGCATTCGCCAACCGCGAGGGTCGACCCACGGTCGCCGGCGTCGCTGGCGGCGTGGGCGTGTGGCTGCTGGACACCCGCGAGCGCACCTGGACGCTGCTGCCGACGGCCGAGTCGGTCATCGAGGCGGTCGCGGTCGACGACAACGACGCGAACGTGCTCCTGCTCACGGCCGACGGCAGCGTGCGGGTGCTGGACGGGGAGACGGGCGCGGAGCGCGCGGCATCCGTCCCGCTCGTCGCAGCGAGTCTCGCCGCGGGGCTCCCGGTGAACCTGGTCGCCGACCAGCAGCGCGCCTACCTTAACGGCCCGGCCGAGAACCTTTTGTGGGAGATCGACTTCGCCGACGGGGCGCGCGTCGCCCGGGAGTTCGCCCCCGAGCGCTCTCCGCTGTTCTACGACGAGACGGGACGCTGACATGAAGAAGCTTCTCGCCGCCGCCCTGACCGGCGCGCTGCTCCTGCTGACCGGGTGTGCAGGGAGCGCGGGATCCGATCGTCCGCTCGTGGTCGTGACGACGAACATCCTCGGCGACGTCGTCTCGCACCTCGTCGGCGACGATGTCGAGGTCATGACGCTCATGCGTCCCGGCGCCGACCCGCACTCGTTCGAAATCTCGGCAGCGGAGGCGGCGCGCATGCGCTCGGCCGACCTCCTCGTGGCCAACGGCCTGGGGCTCGAGGAAGGGCTGCAGCAGCACCTCGACGCCGCGGCGGCCGAGGGGGTGCGTACCTTCGTCGCGGGCGACGCCGTATCGGTGTTGCCGTACACCTCGACCGACGCCGGCGGCGCCGACGATCCTCACTTCTGGACCGACCCGGCGCGCATGATCGCGGTCGTCGACGCGCTCACCCCGGTGCTCGCCGACTTCGGGGGCGCCGCCGTCGCCAACCAGGCCGCCGCGTACCGCGCCGACCTCGAGGACCTGGATGCCGAGATGACCGCCGCGTTCGCCGCGATCCCGGCCGAGCGGCGCGCTCTCGTCACCAACCACCATGTGTTCGGCTACCTCGCCGACCGCTTCGGCTTCCGCGTGGTGGGGGCGGCGATCCCCGGCGGCACCACCCTGGCTGCTCCGAGTGCGAGCGACCTCGCCGATCTCGTCGCGGCGGTCGACGACGCCGGTGTTCCCACGATCTTCGCCGAGTCGTCGTCTCCCGACCGGCTCGTGCGCGCCCTCGCCGTGGAGGCGGACCGCGACGTCGAGGTGATCGAGCTGTACACCGAGTCGCTGACCGACGCCGACGGGGGCGCCCCCGACTACCTGACCATGATGCGCGTCAACACGGAGCGCATCGCCCGCGGTCTGTCGCCCTGAGCGGCTGCCGCCCCTCCCAGAAAGAAAGAGAAATCACATGCGCAGTTCCTCCTTCCGCGCGGGTCCCCTCCGCCGCGCGGGCCTGATCGCTCTCGCGGTCGGCGCGACCGTCGGACTCACGGCGTGCGCCGGTGGCGCCGGCTCCGCCGCGCCCGCGTCGAGTGCCCCGGCGGACACCGGGACCCGCGTCGCCCTGTCGTACCCCGGCGGCATCGTCGTGCTCGACGGCGAGAGCCTCGAGACCCTCGCCGACGTCACCTCCGAAGAGTTCACGCGCCTGAACTCCGCGGGCGACGGCCGCCACGTCATGGTCACCACGAGCGAGGGCTTCCAGGTCCTGGATGCCGGGACCTCGGCCACCGAGCCCGAGCTCACCGACCTCGTCTTCCCGGCATCCAAGCCCGGACACGTCGTGACGCACGGCGGTAAGACGGTGCTCTACGCCGACGGCACGAGCGACTCCACGATCTTCGACACCGATGCCCTCCTGGCATCCACGGATGCGCTTCCCGCGTCCGAGACGATCCCCGGCGTCGAGGCGCACCACGGCGTGTCGATCGTGCTCGAGGACGGCTCGTTCGTCACGACCGTCGGCAACGCGAACGGTCGCACGGGCATCGTCGTGAAGGACCCGTCGGGTGCCACCGTGGCCGAGAACGCCACCTGTCCCGGCGTGCACGGCGAGGGAACCACCGAGGGAGAGGTCGTCGTCTTCGGCTGCGAGAACGGCGCGCTGATCTACGCCGACGGCGAGATCACCAAGGTCGACGCTCCGGACCAGCCCTACGGCCGCATGGGCAACATCTTCGTCACCGACACCAGCCCCCTCGTGCTCGGCGACTACAAGGACGACCGGGATGCCGAGGGCTACCTCCTGCACCGCGTCGCGGTGATCGACACCGAGGCCAAGACCCAGAAGGTCGTCGACATGCCGGAGGGTGCCGAGTACACGTTCCGCGACCTCGCGCGCGGCCCCGGAGACCTCGGCTACATCCTCGCCTCGGACGGCGCGATCCACGTCTTCGATCTCGAGAAGGGCGCGTTCACCGACGCGTTCCCCGTCATCGACGCGTGGGAGGGCCCCGTCGAGTGGCAGGACGCCCACCCCGCCATCAAGGTCTCGGGCGACATCGCCTACGTGACCGAGCCGGCGAAGAACGCCGTGCACGCGGTCGATCTCACCTCGGGCGAGGTCGTGAAGAGCGCGACGCTCGACGTCACCCCCAACGAGATCGCGCTGACCCGCTGATCCTCACCGACCGCCCCGGTCGTACGCCACCTGCAGTGCCGCGCGCACCGCGCGTACGCCGGGGCGGTCGGCCGTTCCGCGCCGGACGGCCGTGAACACCTCGCGGCGCGGCTCGCCCGGCAGATCGACCAGCCGCACCGCCGGGGCGTCGCCGGCGAAGACGAGGTCGGGGATCATGCCGACGGCGTGACCGGATGCCACGAGCCGCACGTGCGCCGTCAGGTCGGCCATCTCGAACCGCACGTCGGGCTCGAACCCGGCGGCTCGGCACTGCTGGGTCGCCCACTGCCGGGCGGCGGTCCCTACGGGTTCCATCACCCAGGCGCGGTCGCGCAGGTCGTCGAGCCGCCGCGCGGGATCGTTTCGGGAGACGGCCAGGCGGATGGCATCCCGCCCCAGCAGGCTCCGCTCGATGCCGTCGCGGTGCTCGCGCGTGTGGCCGGGGTACTGCTCGGCGACAGCGAGGTCGAAGCCGCGAGCGGCCACCTCGAACAGGCCCTCCTCGGGAGCGAGCTCGGCGACTTCGATGCGCATCCCCGGCTCGCTCTCGGCGAGGGCGTCGAGGGTGCGAGGGAGCAGGCCGTGGGCGGCGGACTGCATGACCGCGACGCGCACGGGCGCGAGGGACGGGCGAAGGCGTTCGAGCTCGGCCCGAGCGGCTTCGTCGGCGGCGAGCATGCGCGCGGCATGGGCGGCGAGGGCCGCGCCCTGCGCGGTGAGGCGGAGGCGGCGGCCGTCGGGCTCGAGCAGCGGGACGCCGGCCTCCTTCTCGAGGAGCGAGAGCTGCTGCGAGATCGTCGAGGGGCTGTAGGAGAGGGCCTCGGCGACGGCGGCGAGGGTTCCGCGGATCGACAGTTCGTGCAGCAGGCGGAGACGGCGCAGATCGAACATGGCATCCCTTCGCTTTCATCGAAGATAACCCCTCACTATTGATCGCTTTTCCCGATGAGATGCGGGCTGCACACTGAGGGCATCCGAGGAAGGATCGCCATGTCGCTCACCGACCAGCACGCCCCCGCCACTCCCGCCGAGCTCGTGTCTCCGCACGAGCTCGCCGACGAGGCGATCGCCCTCGTGCGCCGCTGGCTCGCCGAGAGTCGCGACGAGCCCGTCGACGTCTCGGCCGAGCGTCTCGCCGGCGTGCTGCGCGATCCGCACGGCCTCGACTTCACCGTCGGTTTCGTCGACGGTGTCGTGCGCCCCGAGGACGTGCGGGTCGCCGCGCGCAACCTCGCCGCGCTGACCCCGCTCATCCCGGGGTTCCTCCCGCTGCACCTGAAGGCCGCGATCCGCCTCGGCGCGTTCACCGCGCCGATCCTCCCGCGAGTCGTCGTGCCCGCCGCACGCCTCGCGCTGCGTTCCATGGTGCGTCACCTCATCGTCGACGCGAGCGATCACAAGCTCGGCGCGGCCATCACCGCGATCCGCGGCCGAGGAGACGGCATCCGTCTCAATGTGAACCTCCTCGGTGAGGCGATCCTCGGCAAGGAGGAGGCAGCGCGCCGGCTCGCCGGCACCCGCAAGCTCCTCGCGCGCGACGACGTCGACTACGTCTCGATCAAGGTCTCGTCGACCGTCGCCCCCCACACGCCGTGGGCGTTCGACGCCGCCGTCGCCGATGCCGTGTCGGCTCTGCGCCCGCTGTACCGCGTGGCGAAGCAGACCGGCACCTTCCTCAACCTCGACATGGAGGAGTTCAAAGACCTCGACCTCACCCTCGCGGTGTTCGAGACCCTGCTCGGCGAGCCGGAGTTCCACGGTGTCGAGGCCGGAATCGTGCTGCAGGCCTATCTGCCCGACGCCCTCGCCGCGATGATCCGCCTGCAGGAGTGGACCGCCGCGCGGGTGGCATCCGGGGGTGCGCCTATCAAGGTGCGCGTCGTGAAGGGCGCGAACCTGCCCATGGAGCGGGTGGATGCCGACGTGCATGACTGGCCGCTCGCGACCTGGCCGTCGAAGCAGGCGACCGACGCTTCTTATAAGGCGGTGCTCGACTACGCGCTGCGGCCGGAGCACGCGAAGAACGTGCGGATCGGCATCGCGGGACACAATCTGTTCGACGTCGCCCTGGCCTGGCTGCTCGCGGAGCGGCGGGGCGTCACGGCCGGCATCGAGGTCGAAATGCTCCTGGGCATGGCCACCGCGCAGCAGGCCGTCGTGCGCCGCACCGTCGGGTCGATCCTGCTCTACACGCCGGTGGTGCACCCGCAGGAGTTCGACGTCGCGATCGCGTACCTCATCCGACGGCTCGAGGAAGGGGCGTCGAGCGAGAACTTCATGTCGGCGGTGTTCGACCTCGACACCCACGAGGCGCTGTTCGCCCGCGAGCGCGATCGCTTCCTCGCATCCCTCGCCGATATGCCTTCCGGCGTTCCCGCCTCGAACCGGGTGCAGGATCGCACCGCGCCCGCTGCTCCCGCGCCGACCCGGGGCTTCCGCAACACCCCCGACTCGGACCCGGCGATCGAGGCGAACCGGCGGTGGGCCGCCGGGATAGTGACGCGGATGCAGGGCTCTTCGCTGGGCATCGACACGATCGCGGCCCACACCGTCACCGACGAAGCGGCTCTGAACACATTGATTCAGGATGCCGCGGACGCCGCCGCCGCGTGGCACGCGCTCGGGGCCGACGGGCGCGCCGAGATCCTGCACCGGGCCGGCGATGCCCTCGAGGCGCGTCGCGCCGACCTCATCGAGGTCATGGGCGCCGAGTGCGGCAAGGTCATCGAGCAGAGCGACCCCGAGGTGTCGGAGGCGATCGACTTCGCTCACTATTACGCCGAGCAGGCGCGGGGTCTCGCCTCGGTCGATGGAGCGCGGTTCACCCCCGTCGGGGTGACCGTGGTGACTCCACCGTGGAACTTCCCGGTGGCCATCCCGGCCGGCTCGACGCTCGCCGCCCTCGCTGCGGGCTCCGCCGTCGTCATCAAGCCCGCCGCCCTCGCCGAGCGTTCCGGAGCGGTGATGGTCGAGGCGCTGTGGGAGGCCGGCGTTCCTCGCGACGTGTTGAAGCTCGTGCAGGTGTCGGAGAACGACCTCGGCCGACAGCTGCTGACGCACCCCGCGGTGGAACGCGTCGTGCTGACGGGTGCCTATGAGACGGCCGAGCTGTTCCGCTCGTTCCGTCCCGACCTTCCTCTGCTGGCCGAGACGAGCGGAAAGAACGCCGTGATCGTCACCCCCAGTGCCGACCTCGACCTCGCCGCGAAGGACATCGCGATGTCGGCGTTCGGGCATGCCGGACAGAAGTGCTCCGCGGCATCCCTCGTCGTCCTCGTCGGCTCCGTCGCCCGCTCGCGCCGCTTCCGCGACCAGCTCGTCGACGCGGTGACCTCGCTCGAGGTCGGGATGCCGTGGGACGAGGCCTCGCGCGTCGGCCCCCTCATCGAGCCCGCGCAGGGGAAGCTGCTCTCGGCGCTGACCACTCTGGAGCCCGGCCAACGTTGGGTCGTCGAGCCGCGCCGCCTGGACGACGAGGGTCGTCTGTGGCGTCCCGGCATCCGCGGGGGCGTGCAGCCCGGTAGCGCCTTCCACCGGACGGAGTACTTCGGTCCCGTGCTCGGGATCATGACCGCCGAGACGCTGGACGAGGCGATCGACATCGTCAACGAGATCGAGTACGGCCTCACCTCGGGCCTGCACGCGCTCGACTCCGCCGAGATCGACACGTGGCTCGCGCGCATCGAAGCGGGCAACGTCTACGTCAACCGCGGCACCACGGGAGCGATCGTGCAGCGCCAGCCCTTCGGCGGCTGGAAGAAATCGGCGGTGGGCGCGGGAACCAAGGCCGGCGGCCCGCACTACCTGTTCGGGTTCGGATCGTGGACGGATGCCGAGAGCGAGGCCGTTGCGGGTCCGGACGCGCTCGCCGCTCCGGCGCTCGCCGCCGTGCCCGCCGCGGACCGTGCGTGGCTGGCATCCGCTCTCGCGAGCGATGCCTCCGCCTGGGCCTCGGAGTTCTCGCTCGCGCGCGATGTGACGGGGCTCGAGTCGGAGCAGAACGTGCTGCGGTACGCGGCGGTGCCTGTGACCGTGCGGGTGGAGGAGGCGTCGGAGACGACGCTGGTGCGGGTCGTCGCCGCGGGGGTTCGGGCCGGTTCCCCGGTCGTCGTGAGCTCCGCGCGAGAACTGTCTCCCGCGGTGCGTGCGTGGCTCGAGGGAGTGAGCGTCGGCTTCGCCGTCGAGGACGCCGCAGAGTGGGGCCGTCGCGCCGCACGTCTCGCGCGTTCGGGTGGCCGCGTGCGCCTGCTGGGTGGGTCGATCGCCGCGGTCGCGGAGGTCACCGGGGGATCGCCCTCGGTGACCGTCTACGCCGGCGACGTCACGCGCGCCGGGCAGGTCGAGCTGCTGCCCTTCCTGCGGGAGCAGGCCGTGTCGATCACCGCGCACCGCTTCGGAACGCCGCGGCGGTACGCGGTGCCGCCGCTGGTGTCCGCCGGCTGAGTTCGCTAGCGTCCTCGGGTATTGCCGCGGGGCGTGTGCCGTCGGGCGTGTGCCGTCACGTGGCTCAAGCCGTGCCCGAGGCCGTCACCCGCTCGGCCGCACGTCGAACCGAGGCCGGAACGGGCGTCCCCTGCCGCGTCTGAGGCGACGTGACGGGGTCGCCCACGCTCATCCGCAGCGGTAGCGTGCCGGCCCACACCGAGCGGTCCTCACCGTCGTCGTCCTCCTCGACCATCGAACCGGCATTGTCCTTGACGCTGGCCACGGCGAGCGGGATACGCAGCACCATGGTCGCGGCCAGTTCTCGTCCCGTCATCGGTCGCACCTCGAGGCCGCGCCCCGGCATGAGGTGCTCCGAGAGCGTCAGGAGCGCCGCCTCTTTCTCGTCGGCGGGGACCACGGATGCCACCCCGTGCACCACCGCGCACCGGTATCGCATCGAGCTGTCGAAGAGGGAGCGCGCGTACTTCAGGCCCAGGAGGTGCGTCACCGTCACGCACACCGGCGCGCCGGCGGCGATGCGACGGAAGAAGTCGCTTCCCGTCGAGCCGTGGATGAGGAGGTCGTCCCCGTCGCGGCCGATGCCGATCGGAAGCGCCACGGGGCGACCGTCGCGCACGATCGCCAGGGTGGCGTAGAGGGCACCGTCGATCACGTCGTACAGGGCCGCACGATCGGTGACCTGGTAGTGGGATTCGCGCCGGACGCGGGTTTGGGCGGTGAGAGGGAGGTCGGTCATTCTCCGAGTTCACTCGATCGACTGGTCTAGTACGTAGACCAATTCGTGCCGTTCCGCGTGGACCAGTGGCAAACTGTCGCGGTGATCTCCCTTGGCATCCTGGATCGACGCTCCGCCGTGCCCCTGCATGAGCAACTCGCGCACGGCTTGCGAGCCGCCGTTCTGGACGGGCGCGTGAGCGGGGGAGAGCCGGTGCCCTCCACGCGCGCCCTCGCCGCCGACCTGGGTGTCGCCCGGGGAACGGTCGTGGCGGCGTACGAGATCCTCGCGGGCGAGGGCTACCTTCTCGCCACTCCGGGGGGAGGGACGGTGGTCGCCGATCTCGTTACCCGTTCGGCCGAGCGACCCGCGCCGACGGTGGTGCCCGCGGCCGCGTCGGACGATGAGGTCGATCTCAGTCCCGGCCGCCCCCGCACCGAGGGTCTCTCCGACGCAGCCTGGCGCTCGGCCTGGCGGCGGGCGGCCGCCCTCGACCCGGCGTCGGACGTCGACGACGCGCGGGGCCTTCCCGCCCTGCGCGCGGAGATCGCGCGGCACCTCGGGCGCACCCGCGGTCTCGGGGTCGCGGCGGACGACGTCATCGTCACCGCCGGCACCAGCGATGCGATGCTGCTGACCCTGCTCGCGCTCGGATCCGAGCGCGGTCGGGAGCGACTTCGCGTGGGCATCGAGGATCCGGGCTACCCTCGCGTGCGCATGGTCCTTCGGCGGCTCGGCATCGAGGCGGTGCCGGTCCCCGTACGGGTGGGATCCGGGCTCGATTTCGACGCCCTCGCTCAGCACCGCGATCTCGACGCGCTGATCGTGACGCCGAATCACCACTATCCGCTGGGAAGCCGACTGGATGCCGAGCAGCGGGCGATCCTTCTCGCCTGGGCCGCGGACGAGGGCGTGATCGTCATCGAGGACGACTACGACAGCGAGTTCCCGCACGGGCGGGCACCCCTGCCGCCCTTGGCGCTCCTGGATCCGTCCCGCGTGGTGCTGATCGGCAGCATGTCGAAGGTCCTGGCGCCGGCGCTGCGGTGCGGGTGGGTCGTTGCCTCCGGAGCGATGGGTG
Source organism: Microbacterium sp. Kw_RZR3 (assembly GCF_029222405.1). Taxonomy (NCBI): domain Bacteria; kingdom Bacillati; phylum Actinomycetota; class Actinomycetes; order Micrococcales; family Microbacteriaceae; genus Microbacterium; species Microbacterium sp. Kw_RZR3. The sequence goes on from NZ_JARHXC010000179.1 coordinate 14,261, forward strand.
AGCGCATCCGCGCGACACGGGAGGACCTCGATCTCCCGGTCTCTCTCGTGCAGCAGCATGCGCTCGCGCTGTACCTCGCCGAGGGGGCGCTCGCCCGCCATACGGCCCGACGGCGGCGCGACTACCGGCATCGTCGGCAGCTGTTGCTCGAGGCGTTCGCAGGAGTGCCGGGAGTCCAGCTCGTGGCAACGGATGGCGGGCTGCACGCGGTGGTCCTGCTCCCCGGGCAGGGAGTCGACGCGGAGCCCGCGATCGTGGCCGGCGTGGCTGAGCGCGGTGTGCGGGTCGAACCCCTGTCGCGGTATGCGGCGGGCGCTGCGTCTGCGCCGCTTCCCGCGGGTTTCGTGTTCGGGTACGCCGAGCCGTCGACCGTCGTGTTGATGCAGGCGGTCGGCGCGATGATCGACGTCCTCCGAGCACATGTCGCGGGCGACGAAGGGGAAGAGGCGCGGTGACGGCCTGGCAAGACCTTCTCACTTCGGCTGCGGATACGCCCGTTCAAGGTTGTCGCTCTCGTTCAGAACGGTGCCCTGTCCGGCGGGGTCGACGTCCCCGTCGTGTGGCCCTCGCCCGCTCCGTCTGAATCCGGGAGGAACATGATCCGCGGCGGCGGAGTCTCCGTCACGTGCTGACCCAGCGGACTCCGGAAGCGGAGCGTGCCGTCAGACTCCTGAGTCACGCTCCACGCCGTCTCGGTCTTGAGGGTGTGATGCCGCACGCACAGGTGGCACAGGTTCGTCAGCGTGGTCGCGCCGCCGTGCTGTGCTTCGTGATTGTGATCGAGCTGGCACCGGGTCAGCGGTGCACGGCACCCCGGAGCGCGACAGTGCTGGTCGCGCGCAGCGAGGTAGCGGCGCTGGGCGGCGGACGGGCTGTAACGGTCGACCTCGAGCACCGTGCCCGTGACGGGGTCGCACAGGACGCGATCCCACCCCGGAGCGTGGGCAGCGAGGTGCCGTGCCGACTCCGGGTCGATGGGGCTTCGCCCGGCGACGGCCGCACCCGCGTCGGTGTGCCCGAGGAGCGTCAGCACGGGCACAGTGATCTGGACCTGAGCGCGAATCGCGCCGAGGCCGCCGGGACACGTCGCCTCGGTCGTCGGGTCGATCGTCGGAGCGGCCGTCAGGAGAAGGTCGGCGCAGAGATCGGCCCCGATCTGCGCGAGCGTCCGCTCGTCAGGGGAAACGCGAGGGGTGTCCGCCCGTGAAGGGGTCGCGCGATCGGCCGCTGTCGCGGTGTCACCGGGGAGCCCGCCCGTCGCGAGCTCGTCGGTTCCGCCATCTCCGGCCACCGCTCTGCTCGACGCCCGGATCACCGCGGCCTGTCGGCGCAGACGGTCCCGGATGCCATAGGCCACGGTCGCGGACAGGATGACGCTCAGCTCGGCCATGCCGTCCGCGAGGTCGCGAACGCTCACTCCCCGCGCTCGTGCTGCGCGGGCATGCCGAGTTGTCATCCCCTCCGGCTGAACACTCTCCGCGAGTTCGCGCGCGAAGGCCCGCACGCGCGCCGGGGAGTCTCGTTCCGCGCGGGAGAGAACGACCTCCTCCCACCCTCTTCGCGTCTCGTCGTCATCAATGGCGACCCCTGTCTCGAGCACCGCCTGAACGTGCCGGAGCGTGATGCGACCCGATTCGAGCGCATCGACCGTTGAGCTGAATTTCTCGGTCAGCGTGTACGCGTCGTCGAGCTCTCGCTGGACGGTCAGGTCGTGCGACTTGGTCGCCACCGCGATCTCGAGAGCCGCCGAACGGATCGGCATCTCGCGTTCTCGTGACGCGCGGGAGCCTGCCCGTTCGACCTCTGCGAGTGCGATCTGCATGACCTCTGCTCGCTGCCGGATCAGCGTGGCCTGCAGGCGCGCGACGTCGGCGGTGACCGCGCGGATCTCGGCGACCAGCGCGCGGAGGCGGTCGCCGTCGTCGGGACTCGGCCCCATGGGAGAGGGGGGAGCGAGGAGATCGGTCATGGCTCCATGATAGAAACTATGTTCGAATGTCTCAATCGAACTCACCCCGCTGTCGCGGAATCTCACCCGAGTACGCGCGCGCCGTCGCCGTCGCACTCGAGGCCTCCGACCTCGAGCGCCCCCACCCTCCTCACCCCGCCAGAATCTCCAACGCCGCCATCGCCGCGTTCTGTCCGCCGATCCCGCTCACCGCGCCGCCGCGCTGCGCGCTCGACCCGCACAGCAGCACGCGCGAGTGCGCCGTCGCCACGCCCCATCGAGCGGCCGGGGCGGCTACGGGCGCAGAGAGCCACGGCCACGACAGTCCGCCGTGGAAGATGTTCCCGCCGACCATGTTGAGCGACTCCTCGAGATCCGCGGTGGTGCGCGCCTCGATGCACAACCGCCCGTCCGGCGCCCGCAGGATGCAGTCTCGAAGCGGCTCGTCGAGCACCGCGTCGAGGGATTGCTGCGCTGCCGCCAACAGGCGCGCGCCGGCCGCGACGGGATCGGTGTCGTCGATGAGGCGATGCGGCACGTGAAGCCCGAAGAGCGTCAACGTCTGCGCTCCGCTCGCGCGCAACTCCTCGCCGAGGATCGACGGGTCGGTCAGCGAGTGGCAGTAGATCTCGAGGGGCAGCGGATCCGGCAGCATCCCACCCGTCGCCGCCACGAAGGCCGAGTCGAGCTGTGTCATGGTCTCGTTGACGTGGAACGTTCCCGCGAACGCCGCCTCGGGTGAGACGGAGCGATCGCGGAGACGCGGAAGCCGCGACAGCAGCATGTTGACCTTGACCTGGGCTCCTTCGGGCTCGTCGACCGAGGTAGGGGTCCCACCCGCCGTCAGGAGCCGCGCGAGCACCGCTTCCCCGACGCCGCTGAGCACCAGTGAGCCGTAGAACACCTCGGGTCGATCGGTCACACCGTGCACTTCTCCGTCGGGGGAGACCGAGATGACGTCGACGCCCGTGAGGATCTCGGCCCCGGCTTCGCGCGCGACCCGCTCGAGCTCGGCCGTGACAGCGCCCATCCCGCCCACGGGGACGTCCCAGTGCCCGGTCTCGCCGCCGATCACGTGATAGAGGAAGCACCGGTTCTGCGCGAGCGACGGATCGTCCGACGACGCGAAGGTCCCGATGAGTCCGTCGGTCAGCGCGATCCCGCGAACGAGGTCGCTCTCGAACGACGAGCGCAGCAGGTCGCCGAGCGGACGCGAGGTCAGCGCCGACCACAGCTCGTCGTCACCCACGCGGTCCCGAACCTCGTCCTCGGTCGGCAGCGGCTCCGTCATGGTCGGGAAGACCGCGCGCGCCAGCGGCGCCAGACGCTCCCCGAACGCCGCGTACCTCTCGGCGTCGCCGGCATCACCGAGCGTTCGGGTGAACGAGGCGGCGGTGGCCTCGGCATCCTGGGTGTCGATCAGGATCCCGCGCGATGGATCAGCCGGATCCGGCGTGTACGACGAGTACCGCCGACGCCGTAGGTCGATCCGCAGGCCGAGATCGTCGATGATCTTCTGCGGCAGCAGACTGACCAGGTACGAGTACCGCGACAGGCGTGCATCGACCCCCGCCCACGGCCGTTCCGACACGGCGGCGCCGCCCACGGCATCCGTTCGTTCGAGAACCACCACCGACCGCCCTGCCCGGGCGAGGTAGGCCGCGGCAACGAGGGCATTGTGCCCTCCTCCCACGATGACGACGTCGTACCGGCGAGTTTCCGAAGCGGTCATGCCCCCACGCTAACGACGGCGGCGGATTCGGCCGAGGGGGTGGCGCAGTAGCGTGGATGCCATGACCCTCGCTGCGGAACTACTCGACATCGCCACGCGCATTGCCCGAGAGGCCGGTGACCTCGCACGTCGCCGCCGAGAAGAAGGAGTGACGGTCGCCGCGACCAAATCGGCCGCCGCCGACATCGTCACCGCCGCCGATCGCGAGGTCGAGGCGTTCGTGCGCGCCGAGCTGGAGCGCGTGCGTCCGGGGGACGGGTTCTTCGGCGAGGAGTCCGCGGCCACCGAGAGCGCCACCGGCGTCACGTGGGTCGTCGACCCGATCGATGGCACCGTCAACTACGCCTACGGTATCCCGGCGTGGGCGGTCAGCATCGCCGCCGTCGAGGGCCCCGCGGATCCGGCCGAGTGGGTCGCGCTCGCCGGTGCGGTCTACAACCCCCTGACCGGCGAGATGTTCCGCGCCTCGCGCGGTGGGGGCGCCTGGCTCGGTGACACGCGTCTCGCGGTGACGAACGATGTGGGCGAGGCCGGGGGCCTCGTCGCCACCGGCTTCGGATACGACCCCGCCACGCACCCGCCCACTCTTGCTCAGCTCGGCCGGGTCATGCCCATCGCGCGCGACGTCCGCCGCATCGGGGCGGCCTCGCTCGACCTCGCCTCGGTCGCCGCCGGACGAATGGATGCCTATTACGAGAAGGGCACCAACCCCTGGGATCACGCGGCGGGGGCGCTCCTCGTCGAGGAAGCGGGTGGCATGCTCGGGGGCGCTCCCGGGGGCCGTCCGGGCAAGGGAATGGTCATCGCCGCGGGGCCCGCGTTCTTCCCGCGCCTGGAGGAACTCCTCGACTACGACAGGTGAGATCGGGGCCGCGCTCATGACATTCCCAGTCCCGTCGGGTTAGTCTGTTTACCCGATCGTTATTTTCGCGACCCGAACAAGCGGAAATGGCAGAAGCCCCGAAAGCCCGAAGCCGTCGCGCCCGCGACACGACACGAGAGCCATCGCGCGTTGCCGTCAGAAGCCCCAGAGACTGAGCCCGCCCGCACCCGGCGATCCAGTCGACCCACCGCCGTGCCCGCCTCGACCCCGCAGCTCACGCGGGCCGAGATGCGCCGCCGCACCGCCCCCGCCGCCCTGGACGAGTCGACTCCGGATGCCGCCACCCCGAGCGAGCCCGCTCCGGTCGATGCCGAGGTGGCCGCCCAGTCGGCCATGGTCGAGCAGGTTGCCGCGGCCGTCGTCGAGACCGTCATCGCCGCGACGATCGAGCCCACGCTTCCTCCCCGCCGACGGTTGAGCCGCGCGGCCGAGGCGACTCCGGCTTCCGAGCAGCGTTCCTCCGAGGCCGGCGTCGAGGTCCTGGCATCCGAGTCCTCCTCCGTCGACGCCGATGCCCTGTCGGTCACCGTCGTCGACGAGCGCCAGTCCGACGAGGGCGACATCGCGGTCATCCTGCAGAGCGCCGAGCCCGCGACCGCGACCACCCCGGTCACGCTGCCGACCTCTCCCATCACTCTTCCCGCCACGCGGCGGACCCGTCGTCGACTCGTGGCCCCCGCGGAGATCGCGGACACCGAGGCGTCGGAGCCGCAGCCCCAGACTGTGAAGCCCGAGGCCGCGAAGCCCGCGCAGGACGCGCCCACGGGCGCTTCTTTCGGTCCGGCCGCGGCCGCGCCCGCTGACAGCGACGTCGTCGACGAATTCGAGGCGGCCGCCCGCCTCTTCGCTTTCACCGGCGAGACCCCCGTGCAGTCGGCCCCCAAGGTCGCCGCCCCCACCCAGCCCGTCACTCAGGGGCTCCCCGTCGCCGCGGCTCCCCGCACGCGACGCAATGGCCGCCGCATCGCGGCCGCGTCGTTCTCGGTCGGTGTCATGGGTCTCGTCGGCCTGATGACCGTCGGCATGACCATGCCCGTGAGCGCGCTGGCTTCGGCCAGCGGCACCTCGAGCGTCACGGCGCCCGACACCACGCAGCCCGCGACCGTCACGCTCGCCGCCGGTGACACGTCGGGTGGAGACGTCGGCGACAGCCAGGCCATCCAGGCGTACGTGGCCCCCGCGGAGTCGCAGGCCGCCGTCGTCGACCGCGCCGATGACGGCTACCAGGCATCGACCTACGCGCAGATGGCCATCGACTCGGGCATCAAGTACCCCTCGAACTTCTACGTCAACAACCCGAACTCGCCCATCCAGTGGCCCTTCGCGGTCGGCGTGTCGATCTCGTACGGCTTCGGCATGCGCGACGGCGGCTTCCACGAGGGCGCCGACTTCGTGCCCGGCGAGGGTGCCCCCGTGCAGGCGATCGCCGACGGCACCGTCCGCATCGCGACCGAGCAGGGCGGGGCCTTCGGCGTCACCGTGCTGATCGACCACGAGATCGACGGTCAGCTCGTCTCGAGCCGCTACGGACACATGCAGTACGGCTCGCTGCAGGTGACCCCGGGCGAGCACGTGCACGTCGGACAGTTCCTCGGACGCACCGGCAACACCGGTCGCTCGTTCGGTGCTCACACGCACGTCGAGATCCTTCAGAACGGCACCACGCCGATCGACCCGATCGCGTGGCTGCGGCAGCACGCGGGAGGCTGACCGATTGGGGGATCGGGCCTCGGCTCTGATATCCTCTTCTAGTTGCCCGGAGAGATCCGGGTACGCCCCGATAGCTCAGTGGCAGAGCACTTCCATGGTAAGGAAGGGGTCGTCAGTTCAATCCTGACTCGGGGCTCAAGGCATCACTTTCGAACACCGGATGCCGTGCGGCGGGGTAGCTCAGTTGGTGAGAGCGCACGACTCATAATCGTGAGGTCGCGGGTTCAAGCCCCGCTCCCGCTACTTCTCAGAGGGGTTAGCTGCCTTACTCGAACAATCCTCGAGGCCAGGGCGGACCCTCCGCGTGGATCGCGCGGTGGTTGCTTAGATCGATGTTCTCCGGGAAACGCTTTCCTTGCCCGTCGCGGAACTATTGGTTCGTACCAAGCTCGGCCCGGAAACGATCGTTTTCGGCGACCACCTACTCCGATGCGACTCTGCATGGCGGGAGGTCCACGGTGCCGGCGGATCCGCACGTCAGTCGCATGCCCCATGTTCGATCGCGCCGACAGTTCACCATCTTGAACTCCGACCAGTCGTAGCTTCCGAACTTGCCGGGCCATGCCCAGAAGATGACTGCGGAGTCTTCGAATTTCACCTCAATGCCGGTCTCGGAGAACCAGTCCCACGTTGCAGCACCCGAGTAGACCTCACCTGTGTCGTCCCAACAGATTCCGGAATCGGTCCTCACCCATTGCCCTTCTGGCACATTCGTCAGTTCGGCATTACCCCCGGGCGAGATCATCAACGACATTCTCGGGTCCGTATCGCTGGCATCGGTATCGTTCCGGCCCCCGTCCCAGGCCGCCGGAGGCTGCGGTCTGGATTCGGGTTCGCGCCCACCGCAAGCCGCTAGTCCAATGGTCAGGAGAAGGGTGGCAGAGGCTATCGCGGCTAGGCGTCGGAGCATTGCATCATCTCTGTTGGTAGGCCAGTGGGGACACTCTGAGGCGTCGATGTTGCGGGCTCCGGAGATGAGCCCATCCGCGTGGGGACTGCCGCACGAGCCGACCTCGTTGACCCCGTCCTCTGCTGGTTTCGACGCAAGCTAGCGGCGCGGGCCGAGCAACCCAAGGTTCACTCCGCCGAGAACAATTGATCTCGCGCTACCCCCGTTGAATCAGCTTTGCGCCCGATGACCATCACAGCGGTTGCAAGGACCATGCCGAGGAGTCCGACGAGTGCTCCGGGGATAGTCAGCCCTGTCAAAGTCATAAGGTCGCTATTCGATCCGCTTGTCGCGCCAACGAGATAGGCGGCAACCGTGACGCTCGCCCAGACCAGCGTCACCGTGGACGTCAGCAGAAGAGAGGGAGCCGCGGTAAGGGTCCCGAGACCGCTTATGCACCTCGCAGCGCCTACGCAAAGGCCCATGGCCAAGAGCGCGAGAGCGGAGGCAATTGCGATCGCATAGCCTTCCTCTCCTTCGTCTGTGTAGCTAGCCGTGGACGCGAAGAAGAGAACCGCAGTCAGGACGCAGAACACGGCGATTGATACGCAGACCAAGGCTGCGAACGCGGCGCGCCAATGGATAGCCCGCCGCTCTCGAGCATGCAGTGCGCCGGGCGATTCAGACCTGATTCTGGTGACCCCCACGCCGCGAGCCTAGTCCCGTTTGCCTGTCAACTCCGTACGTGGTGTCGCGAAGTCGACTGATCTCCGACGGCGCTAGCCGTTTGCGCATTTGATGAGCGTGGACGTCAACGAGCTTTGCGTAAACAGCGTTCGGCGTCTTGCGAAAACTAACCGGTTTCGGCTCGGGTGAAGCCGTGGTGAAAAGCTCCCCTGAACATGCGTGTCGAGTCGACTTGATACCCCGTGCCGAAACGAGAAATGGGTCGAACGACGTGAAGCCATATCTGGGCCACAGGTTGATGCTCGTAACGCCGGGGGCGAGTCACCTCACTTGGGGCTACCGCCGCGCGGGCGCCGGCTGGTATGAAACCGATCGTTTCTGGGTCTAGTGAGGCGCAGCGAGTCTAAGGGTGTGAACTGCCGTGGCGAATGTCGCGTTTGTCGCATTGTTTCGCGTCCGATGAGGAGGACTTCCTCGGAGGCATCGACGGCCTCCTAGAGGTGACGCGGTTGCGGCCCTACTCATGCGATCGTGGACCAGTGAGCTTCGCAGACCTGGATCTTCCTGTTGCAGTGACGACACTTGGCGAGGGTGCAGGTCCGCCGGTGATCGTCCTGCCCGGAGGGCCCTGCCGAGGACCGGAGTACTTAGGTGATCTAGCAGGCTTAGGTGAGACGCGTCAGTTGATCCTGATGCATCCCCGTGGGACCCCTAAAAGCGGCGGCCTCTCCCGCGGTTGGTGGACAGACGCGAACGACGTCATCCTGGTTGCGGATGCACTCGGCCTTCAATCCGTCGATCTCGTGGCCCACTCCGCCGGAACCAGACTCGCTCTCGCCACGGCGACCCAGTTCACGTCGCGGGTTCGTTCCATGGCTCTCATCACCCCGCCCGCATCCTGGCTCACCGACATACCGTCCGACGCCGAATCGATTGCCGAGAAATACTGCGCTCTGGAAGCTCGGGAGGCTCTTGCGCTCGTGTTGACGGACGAACCCTCCACAGAGTTCGAGTTTCATGAGGCCTTCCAAAGGCAGGCGCCTGCGAGCTACGCACACTGGACCGCGGTCGAGCAGAGCCACGCGAAATCGGGAGCCGTCAGTTTAGTAGCGGCGGCGGCATGGTTCGCCGACATTCCTCCGGACGCAGGCGATCGCATCCGAGCAACCCCACAACCACCAACCCTCGTGGTTGCGGGCGATCGGGACCTCCTGACGGGCGTCAAGCCCGTCGCTGGGTACGCCAGCCTTCTTGGCGCTGACTACGCCCTCATCGAAGAGTGCGGCCACTACCCGTGGGTCGAGCAGCCGCAAGCGTTCCGCGGCCGACTGGACGCCTGGCTGAACCGACACGTCTGAGACTCAAGCCGCCGCATGGTCGCGTGACACACCGCGTACATCGGCGTACGTGGGGACTGGCATCGCGGTAGGCGCGGAGTGTTCTCAAACACCGAGCCGTTGGCATCGGCGCCCCTCACGCACGCGTACAACGACCTGTGATAGCGGGCGGACGAAGACTCGAACGCCGCCTAGGTTCGACTCCCACCCCGGGGCCGGCGCTGGATACCTGCCCGAACTAGGGCTTGACGGACACCGTTGTAGCTGACGTCGAAGTGGGCCGCGGTAGCCGCGAGCGACTTGCCGCTCTTATAGAGCGCAGTGGCTTCGCGCACCTGCTCTTCCGACAGGGGCTGACGCCGAAGCTGAACGCCTTCGTCGCGGAGCAGCTTCAGCAGGCCACCCTTCGAAAGGGTGTAGTCGACGCAGAGAGATGGGGTTGTCGCGCCGGACTGGTACTTCTTTACGATCTCATCGACGAGAGAGGGATCAAGCCGACGGCGCAGGAGTCGAGGCGACCTCTTGGAGGGTGCATTGAATACGGGCGTATTCGGCGCTAGGCCAGCCAGTTTCTTCAGTTCCACCAGGGGTGGCGGCAGAAGTGCCGATTTATTCGAGTTGCGGTGTACTGGGCCTACTTCAGGGATAGGACTCGAGTCTTACTCGAACAATTGACCAAGGCCAAGGCGCGGCACCTCCGCGGCGATGGCTCAGACACGTTCTCTTCCTTGCCCTATCGCGGGTCGCGAGACCATGCTGACCTGCTTTTCGTTGAGTCCAAGCAGCAGAGAGTCGCGGTCACCGGTACTCCGGGTCCGACTGAGCAGCGATCTGCCTGACCGGCATGGAGTGGTTGCTCAGATCGATCACCGTGTTCTGGAATTCGCCGTCCGTTGCCTGGGTCAGCTCGGGAGATAGGTGCTCGATCGGGACGAGAGCAGCTACGCCCTTGCCGTGCCGGGTCAGGACGATGGACTCGCCCCCGAATCGGACGCGGTTGACGAGTTCCGAGAGCTGACCGCGGGCCTCGGAAACTGGAACTTCGTCCGTCATGACACCATGCTACATTATGTGAAATTTGTACAAAATGTAGCGAGGCGAGGTACGTGGTCTATCGGGCGGAGGACGGTCGTAGCTTCGGGTGGCTGTGGGGCGCCACGGTAGGGGCCGCGCTGGGTGACGGTTTATCGATGACGGCCTTCCCGTTGTTGGTCGCCAGTCAGACGCGGGATCCGTTCATCGTCTCTCTTCTGCAGGTCGCGACAGGCCTACCTTGGCTGCTGTTCGGTCTCTTGGCGGGGGCCCTGGTCGATCGATGGGACCGCCGAGCGGTCATGTGGCGCACTGACCTGGCACGCCTTTGCATCGCCCTCTCGCTCGGGGTGCTGGTCGCGCTCGGTCATGCGCCGGTGGCCGTCGTTCTGCTCGCGGCTTTCCTTCTTGCGTGTGGGTCGACGTTGATCCGGAGCGCGGCGCCCGCGTTGCTCCCCACGCTCGTTGCGCGTGAGAAACTGGCGCACGCGAACGGCCGCCTGCAGGCGGGTTCTACCGTTTCGGGCAGCTTCCTCGGTCCCGCCGCGGGAAGCGTGCTGTACTCCCTCTCCGCGGCCGTGCCCTTCCTCACGCAGACGTTCGCCCTGGTCGTGTCGACAGTGTGCGTGTGGCGACTCCCCGCGACCCTCGTGCCGTCAGCATCGCGAACAGGGCGCAGCTCGATCTGGGCTGAGGCCACTGACGGGGTGCGGTGGCTGGCTGCGCACCGAGTTCTGCGCTCCATTGCAGTCGGCACGATTCTGCTCGCCGCCTCAACCGGCGTGCTCCTCGCCGTTCTCGTCATTCATGTGCTGGAGTTCCTACGTCTGCCGCCCGTCGGGTACGGCGTACTCATCAGCGTGTACGCCGGCGGGAGCCTCGCGGGATCACTCCTCACCGCACGACTCCGACACACACTCGGAACCAATCGGTGTCTGCTGACTTCTGCGCTCCTCGGGACTGTGTCCATCGCAGCCCTCGCGATGGCTCCCAACGCAGCTCTCGCAGGAGGCGCCCTCTTCACCCTCGGCGTCGCAACCATGCTGTGGAACATCCTGGCGGTCACGGTCCGACAGGAACTCACCCCAAACCACCTTCTCGGGCGGGTGACGAGCGCGTTCACCGTCGCAAGCGTAGGCACCGCACCCATCGCCGCACCGCTAGGGGGCGTCGTCGCTTCTCTCACCAACACGTCGGTGGCAATCAGCGGCGCAGCGCTGCTCTGCGCATTTGCATGCATTGCCGTCGGTCGACTCCCGTACCTGGATGACACAAAATGGGCCGAATAGATGACGCCATGGTGCGAGACCGATTGACTGCGGGAGCATGTGAGTGTGCATCACACACTGCGCCTCTCAGCCCGCGTCCGTAACTCGTCGAGGGGAAAATGTTGAGCGACGTTGAGGAGCGTCTCGAGCTCCTCGAAGCCGAACTGGCCATACGCCGGCTTGTCGCCGTGTACTGTCATGGCGCTGATAAACGTGATCTTGATCGATTTCTGAGCGTGTGGGCATCGAACGCATCTTGGGTGCTCAGTGACGAGGCGACCTTCAGAGGTCACGATGCCATCGCGAGTGTCGTTCGACGCCAATGGGAAGCCTTCGCCGGTTACGTTCACTAGACCACCAATCACGTCGTCGAAGTCGACGGGGACCGAGCAAAGGGCGAGTGCGATGTCGCCGTGGCGGTCCAGCTCCACAACGGTCAGTGGCTACACTCCGGGGGCACCTACATCGACGAGTACGTTCGTAGCGACGGGCGCTGGTTGATCGCTCGGCGAGATGCCCGCCGCGGCTTCGACATCGACCCGCCGCCGGAACCTCACGATATTCCGGTTCGTTTTGACGACCTTCTCTCGTCAACTGACGAAGAGAACTGAGCCGTCCCTGTCGGCTAAAGAGCGAAGCCGTGCTCCTGACGTTTTGGTGCCAAACCGATCGGTTTCGCGCCGAGGTGTGCCGCTTCTGTCACATCAGCGCACCGTGCCTGGTCGGCGGCTAGGGTCGAATATCTCAGCGAGCGAAAGGAGCCCATCGGATGCGACGCCCCTTCATGACCGACCCCGAGCTGCTGCGCTCGTTGCGGGGCCAGCAGTACCTGGTGCTCCGCCCCGTCGCGGACGTTGCGAAGTTCTACGACGACGAACAGCGATCGCTTCGAGGTCTACTACAGACATCTCTCCCTTGTCCCAACACCGGCCATGTGACCTTGCGCGGCTTCTTCGAGCCCGAACGAGTGCAGCCGCTTGGAGATGCTCTAGCGGGGTGGGCGCAACTCCAAGCTCCCATCGATCTCCGGGTGGCAGCCGTCGACGGATTCCCGACACCATTTCAGATCGTGATCGCGCGAGCCGAACGTTCGCCATCCCTCGTGAGCGCCTACACGGCCCTCACCGAGATGCTCGACACCAGCGACTTTAGACGCATCGGCGAACTCCCGCTTTACGAGTGGGTGTTTCACCTGTCACTCCTATATGCCAGTGCCCTGCCCGAACTCGAGTGGCTGGCGCTCCACGGTCAGAGTCGGCGCGACCTTGCATCGGTGCCGGCCGAAGTGATCACCTCCGCTGAGTATGTCTGGTACGACGACGACGGCGAACACATCGAGGTCCTGCCCCTCGGCACGGATCGCTACTGACCCAACGGCGCTACCTCAAACATTGAACAAAGGCTCGGGTGCGAGCGTGGGATGCCGTGGCTATCGCTCTACCATTGAGCGCCATGCGATACCGGCTGATGAACGATTACTTAGCGGACTGGCCGTTCTGGGGGGAGGGGGAGGATGCCGGGCTGTGTGCTGCAGGTAATCCCGCGCTTCCCGCTGATCTGGAAGCCGACATTCGGGCATGGGCTGCATGCTTCAATGACCAGTTCAGTTGGGAGTATGGATGGCCGGATGAGGAGACCGCCGCTGCTCACAAAGTCGAGGGCGAACGGCTGCACCGTTGCGTACAGCGGGCCCTACCTGAGCATGACATCGTCCTCAACTACTGGGAGAAATCCGTCCGATAGGCACTCGCGCTTCGACGCATCACCGATCGACTTCGCTGCTATCGATTGATGGCTGCCCATGCCTCAAACTCCCCCTGCACCTCGTCGAAAAAAGCCGTCTTCGCCCGCGTGTAATCGTCGTAGTCGGCTTTGCCGACCTGTTGTGCACTGAGATCTCGTTTCACTGCCTCGTAGCGACTGCGAGCGTCAGGGTTAGCCCGTAACCAGTCGCGGAACCAGACCGTGTAAAAGCCCCAGGGGGAGTCTGCTCGTCGGACATGCAGGATGGCTTGGGCGTCCTCGTTCCAGAAAAGTTGCTTCTCCCATACGCGGGGATCGACCTCGACCGAGCCTCGTGGAAGGTCGCGGTCGACGCCCGGGGAATCTGGTCGGGATCCACGAGCCCTCATGTAGCCCAACGGTTGCAACCTCGCGCGGAGGTCCCCCTCGGCGGGCAGGGGAGAAATGCGTAGCTGCAGATCGATTAGAGGCTTCGCTGCAAGGCCAGGCACGGAGGTGGAGCCGATGTGATCGAGTTTCGCGGACTCGCTGCCATCCATTCCTTTCAACGCGTCGCCCACGTCAGACAGTAAACGCGATGCGCGCTGAGGCCACTCGGCTTGATGCTCGACCAGCGCAGCCGGATTTTTCTCCTCGCTCACGTCAGCTTCGCAGGGTCGCGTAGTCAGCTACGGACGTGAACTCTGCCGCGGCCGCTTGAAGTGTGGGGTCGGCGGCGATGAAGGCGTCGGCCTGCAAGGTCGCGACGGCGAGGTACTCCGCGAGCGCGGTGTCCTCCCAATCGAGTTGTCCTGCGATCTTCCACGCGGTGGCTCGGGAGACACGGTCGCCGAGCAGACGGATCTGCAGGGTGGCGAGCCCGTCGAGTTGAGCGCGCGCAACCTTCTCCTCAATCGCACCTTCGCGCATCTCGCGGTAGAGCAGGGAGAGCACGTGGCTGCGCAGCACGGCGGGACCCACGAGGCGATGCCGAGACCCGATTCCGGGATCGTCGCGAATGATTCGGAGTGCGGTGGGCGCGTCGATCGCGAAGCGCTTTCCTGCGGGCTTCATCATCTCTTCAGCCAATCCCGTTCGATCCTGGTACTCAAGTCTGAGGCGGAACACCACGGAAAAGGTGTCGCCCCCGAGGGCACAAATAGGAGTAACCAACCACTTCCACGGGACGCCTGGAAAATGGCCACTGACCCCGCTCCGCAACACCAACCTGTGGTGCAAAACCCATCGGTTCGCGCCACCAACCCGTCGAGGGTGGAGTGAGTGACGGTGTACGTATTACCGCCCTGCAGAAGACGCCTCGATCCTCTGACTCCCGAGTCAACCCTCGCCCGGACCCGATGCGAGTCGGGTGAGCCGCGTGCGCCCCGAGACGCTGGCGTAGTCGACCAGATACACATGTTGTCCCGGCCCAAGCCGGTCGATGAGATCGATTAGCGGGATACCTGACCGGAAATCGTGTTCACTGATCGACCGTGGGTAAGCCCCAGCGACGAGGAAAACGGGCATGCGTTCGATTCCGTCAACCGGGTGAGTCCTGGTCATGTGACGAGTCTGCTATGTGCGGCGGCACCGACGCCACATCGGTCGGGACAGGGCTAGCGCCAGTCCGACCGCGGGGTGGGAGTGCAACGAGCGATGTGGTGCGAAGCCGATCGGTTTTGAGCCGGGCAACGGCGCCGCGAGAAGTTTCCCTGAACGCGCTCACGGAGTGGGCTCGAAACCCCATGTCGAAACGGGAAACGGGTCGAAAAGTGTGTGGGCATTCTTGTGGCCAGGGGTCGATGCTCTCAGTGCTGGGGGGGCTCACTTATAGCTACCGCCGCGCGGACGCAGCTGAACTCCCTCTCTGATGAGGCGCTGCCGCACGTTGTTGTAGCTGGTGTCGAGGCGAGACGCGATGGTGGCGATTGGATGGCCGCGCTCGTACATCGCTCGTGCGACCTCGACCTGGTCGCTAGTGAGCGCTTGACGTCGCAGTGATGCTCCCTCGTCTCGAAGCAAGCGAAGGATGCCGGTCTTCGACAGACCGTAGGTCTCACAAAGACTTGGGGTCGTTGCGCCCGACTCGTACTCAGTGACGATTCGCTTGACCTGCGCAGGTTCGAGACGTCGCCGAAGTGATCGGCTCACCTGTTTTAGAGGGTTGGTTGAGAGAGGCAAATCTGTCGCTAGGCCAGCCAGTTTCTGCAGTTCTCCCAGGGGTGGCGGCAGCAGTGAATCGGCCTGGCTTTCGTTCCTATTGGGAGCCTTGTCCGGCAGGTGCTGGATTGGCTGATTCGAGGTCAGCGTAATACGCGTCCTCGACTTCGATCGGGGTGCGCATGTCGAGCTCGCCGTGGAGGCGGGAGTTGTTCCACCGCCACACGTATTCGAGTGTTGCCAGTTCCACCTGCTCGACGGTTCGCCAGGGGCCTCGCTGGCGGATCAGTTCGGTCTTGTAGAGGTTGTTCACGGCCTCGGCCATCGCGTTGTCAAACGAGTCGCCGACGGTTCCTGTCGAGGGGATGGCGCCGAGTTCGACGATCCGGTCGGTGTAGACCATTGCGGTGTAGTTCGATCCGTGGTCGGCGTGATGGATCAGCCCGTCGAGCCTGCCGCCGGCGTCCCACGCGGCCATGTCGAGCGCCTGCATCGGCAGGATCTCGGCCTTGAGCGTGGCGGCGACGTTCCACCCGACGATGCGTCTCGAGTAGACGTCGGTGACGAACGCGACGTACGCGAAGCCGGACCAGGTCGCGACGTAGGTCACGTCGCAGACCCAGAGCCGTCTCGGAGCCGGCGCGGTGAAGCGCCTGTTTACGAGGTCGGCGGGCAGCACCGTTGTCTTGTCGGAGCGGGTCGTGAACACCCGCTTCGACTTCCTCACGCCCCGGACACCCGCGAGACGCATAAGCCT
>NZ_JARHXC010000017.1:0-3470 GCF_029222405.1 Microbacterium sp. Kw_RZR3
ACCTCGACACGCTCAGGGACCTCGACACGCTCAGGGACCTCGGGACTCTCAGGACCTCGACACGCTCGGGGACCCCGGTTGCGCCGCGATCGGCTCGACGGTGAGCGATCCCGGATGCCGTCCCGCGGCGCCCGCGTAAAATGGCGGGGTGACCGACTCCCCCAACGTCCGCGCGCAGGCACCGCTCGCTCCGGGCATGCGCCCGCGTCCGACCGCGATCGAGATCGGCAGCGTGCTCTGCGGGATCTTCGCGTTCGTGACCCTCGCGATCTGGGGTTTCACCGCGTGGCCGCTGCCGTGGAACATCGTCGCGGGGGTCGGCGCCCCCCTCCTCGCGATCCTGGTCTGGGCCCTGTTCGTGTCACCGCGCGCGGTGCTCGCGGTGCACCCATTCGTCCGCGCCCTCGTCGAGCTCTTCGTGTACGCCGCCGCCACCGTCGCGTGGTGGAGCATGGGCCAGGCGTGGATCGGCCTCGGCTTCGCGATCGTCGCCGTGGTCCTCGGCGCGCTGAACGGCCGGCGGCGCCTGGCGTGAGCGCCGACGGCGCGGCGGCGACTCCCGCGCGCGATGCGGCGGACGCGACGCTCGCGCTTCTCCGCGCCGAGCTCGGCGACCGCGTCGACACCTCCCCCGACTCTCTGGCCGCCGTCCGCGCCGACAAGTCGGGCCATGCCTCCGGCGGCACGCCCCTGGCCGTCGTGCACGCGGCATCCGTCTCCGACGTGCAGGCGGTCATGCGCATCGCGACCGCGACGCGGACCCCCGTGGTGCCGCGCGGTGCAGGGACGGGCCTCGCGGGCGGAGCGAACACCGGGGGCGGTGAGATCGCCCTCTCGCTGCGCGGCATGGACCGTCTCCTCGAGGTGCGCCCCGACGACCTCCTCGCGGTGGTCGAGCCGGGCATCGTCAACGCCGAGCTCAACGCCCTTCTCGAGTCGCACGAGGTGTGGTGGGCTCCCGACCCCGCGAGCCGGGCCATCTCGACGGTCGGTGGCAACATCGCCACCGGTGCCGGCGGCCTGCTCTGCGCGAAGTACGGCGTCGTGCGCGACGCGGTGCTCGGCGTCGACCTCGTGCTCGCCGACGGTCGACTGATGCACCTCGGCCACCGCAGCGTGAAGGGCGTCACGGGCCTCGACCTCACCTCTCTCGTGATCGGCTCCGAGGGCACCCTCGGCGTGGTGGTGGGCGCGACTCTCAAGCTCCGACGTCTCGTCGAGGGCGAGCGCGTCACCCTCACCGCCCTGTTCGACGGGGTGCGCGCCGCCGCTGTGGCCTCCGCCGCGGTGACGGCATCCGGAGTCCAGCCCGCGATCATGGAGCTGATGGATGCCAGGTGCCTCGCCGCCGTGCACCGCCTCCTGTCGCTTCCCGAACCGCCGCCGGGCGCGGCTCAGCTGACCATCCAGACCGACGGTCCGGTCGCCGCTGCCGAGGCGCGCACGATCGCCGAAGTTCTGACCGCGGCCGGAGGGACGGTGTCCGTCGCCGCCGACGATGCCGAGGGCGAGGAGCTTCTCGCCGTGCGCCGATCGATGCACGCCGCCATGGAGTCTCTCGGGACCACCCTCATCGAAGACGTGTCGGTGCCGCGCAGCGCCCTGCCCGCGATGTTCGACGAGATCGCACGAATCGAGCGGAAGTACGGCCTCGTCATCCCGACCGTCGCGCACTCCGGCGACGGCAACCTGCACCCGAACTTCGTCTTCGACGGCCCCGACGTGCCCCCGATCGTGTGGGAGGCGGCCGAAGCGGTGTTCCGCGCGGCGCTGGCGCTCGGTGGAACGCTCACCGGCGAGCACGGGATCGGCGTGCTCAAGCGCCGCTGGCTCGCCGACGAGCTCGGGGACGATCAGTGGCAGCTGCAGCGCGAGATCGCTCGGGTGTTCGACCCCCTCGGCATCCTGAATCCGGGCAAGGTCTTCGCCGCCTGACACCCGTCCGGTGGACGCTGCCGCGAGCCCCCGAACTGCGTCGCCCCGCGACGTGATAAGACCGTGATAAAGCTCACGGCGCACACGCAACACTCGCCTTTACCATGAGAAGACTGACTATCGGGGGGTTTGACTTATGACCGACGGCGCGAACAGCACCGACGGCGCGACGTACGCGTGGGCACCGCCCGAGCCGAAGAAGCGCAAGAACCGATCGGGCCTGTGGATCGGCATCCCGGCCGGCGCGACGGCCGTCGCGCTGCTGGCGGCCTCTTTCGTGCTCATCGCCCCCGGAGCCTCCGTCGCGGGCGTGCAGATCGGCGGCCTCACGGCGGGAGCTGCGGCCCAGGCCATCTCCGACCGCCTCTCGCAGACGACCGTCGCGGTCGAGAGCCCGGCGGGCTCCGTCACCGTCACGGGTGCCGAGCTCGGTGCCACGGTCGACGCCCAGGCCATCGCAGACAAGGCGTTCGCCGAGAACCCGATGTGGAAGCCTTCGTCGTGGTTCCCCGCGGGCACGGGCGTCTCGATCAACGTCGACCCCGCCAAGGCGGCAGCGGCGCTGCGCGACCTCGCACCCGACACTTACAAGGCCCCGGTCGACGCCACCGTCGCGTTCGACGCCGGATCGCAGTCCTACGTCTCCACTCCCGCGCAGCCCGGTGAGGGCATCGACCCGGCCGCGGTCACCGCCGCCCTCCAGAGCGCCTTCGACGCCGGAACGGTCAGCACCACCGCGCAGGCGGGCGTCGTCCCGGTCGAGGCCCCGGTCACCACCGAAGAGGCCGACGCGGCCGTCGCGCAGCTGAACGGCATCCTCGACAACGCCGGGTTCTACGTCGGCGACGAGCGCACGGTCCCCATCGACCGGGCCACCGCCGCATCGTGGCTCACGATCACGCCCGACGGCAAGGGTGACTTCGCGATCTCCGCCGACGAAGCGGCGATCCAGCAGGCCGTCGCGGGCCTCCCCGCGGCCGTCAACCGCGGCGCGGTGAACGCGGACGTGATCGTGGACAAGGGTGGCGAGGTCATCCACACGAACACCGAGGGCCAGACCGGGCGCGCGCTCGGCGACACCGCGGGAATCGCCGCGGCCTTCGCCTCGCAGCTCGCCGAGGGCAACGGACGATTCGCTCTGACCGTGAGCGAGACGCCGTTCGAGACGACGAAGACCGAGCGCTGGATCGACGTCAACCTCAGCACGCAGACCACGACGCTCTGGCAGAACGGCCAGGTCTACCGCTCCTGGTCGATCTCGTCGGGCACGAGCGAGCACGCCACCCACACCGGCGAGTTCCGCATCGGCTGGAAGACGTCGATGCAGGACATGGGCTGCGTCCCCGGCTACGACTACTGCACGAAGGACGTTCCCTGGGTCTCGTACTTCAACGGTGACGAGGGCTTCCACGGCACGTACTGGCACAACAACTTCGGCACGCCGATGAGCCACGGTTGCATCAACATGACGATCTCCGCCGCGAAGGAGCTCTACGACTGGGCGTACCGCGGCACCGAGGTCTCGGTCCACTACT
>NZ_JARHXC010000180.1:0-4354 GCF_029222405.1 Microbacterium sp. Kw_RZR3
GAACTCGATGGGGCCGTTCTCGGACTCAACGCTCAGGCGTTGGCATCCTGACGCTTCAAACGCGAGGCGGCGCGACCACGCTCGGTCGCGTCGAGCACGACCTTGCGGATGCGCACCTTCTCGGGCGTGACCTCGACGCATTCGTCGTCGCGCGCGAACTCGAGCGACTCCTCCAGCGTGAGCACGCGCGGGGGCGTCATTGACTCGAAGGAGTCCGAGGTCGACGAACGCATGTTCGTGAGCTTCTTCTCCTTCGTGATGTTGACGTCCATGTCGTCAGCGCGCGAGTTCTCGCCGATGACCATGCCCTCGTAGACCTCTTCGGTGGGCTGCACAAAGAAGCTCATGCGCTCCTGCAGGGCGATCATGGCGAACGGGGTGACGACACCCATGCGGTCGGCCACGATCGAGCCGTTCTGACGGGTCGTGATCGAACCGGCCCAGTCGTCGTAGCCGTGCGAGATCGCGTTGGCGATGCCGGTGCCGCGCGTGATCGTCAGGAACTCGCTACGGAAGCCGATGAGACCGCGCGAGGGGACGACGAACTCCATACGCACCCAGCCGGTGCCGTGGTTGGTCATGTTGTCCATGCGGCCCTTGCGGGCGGCCATGAGCTGCGTGATCGCGCCGAGGTGCTCTTCGGGGGCGTCGATCGTGAGGTGCTCGAAGGGCTCCTTGAGCTTCCCGTCTTCGCCGCGCTTGGTGACCACCTGGGGCTTTCCGACGGTGAGCTCGAAGCCCTCGCGGCGCATGTTCTCGACGAGGATCGCCAGGGCGAGCTCGCCGCGGCCCTGGACCTCCCAGGCATCCGGGCGTCCGATGTCGACGACCTTGAGCGAGACGTTACCGATGAGCTCGCGGTCGAGACGGTCCTTGACCATGCGGGCGGTGAGCTTGTGCCCCTTGACCTTGCCCATCAGGGGCGAGGTGTTCGTGCCGATCGTCATCGAGATGGCGGGATCGTCGACCGTGATGGCCGGCAGCGGACGCACGTCCTCGGGGTCGGCGATGGTCTCGCCGATGGTGATGTCGGGGAAACCGGCGATGGCGACGATGTCGCCGGGGCCGGCGGACTCAGCGGGGAAGCGCTCGAGCGCGCGGGTCTTCAGCAACTCCGTCACGCGGGCGTTGCTCGTGGTGCCGTCGGAGCGCACCCAGGCGACCGTCTGGCCCTTCTTGAGCGTGCCGTTGAAGACGCGCAGCAGCGCGAGGCGACCGAGGAACGGGCTGGAGTCCAGGTTCGTCACCCACGCCTGCAGCGGCGCCTCGTCGTCGTAGGCCGGAGCCGGCACGTGCTCGAGGATCGCGGCGAACAGCGGCTCGAGGTCGTCGTTGTCGGGCAGCGCACCGTTGTCGGGGCGGTTGAGCGACGCGGCACCAGCGCGGCCCGAGGCGTAGACCACCGGCACGTCGAGCAGCGCGTCGACGTCGAGGTCGGGCACGTCGTCGACGAGGTCGGACGCGAGACCCAGCAGCAGGTCGTGCGCCTCCTCTTCGACCTCGGCGATGCGCGCGTCGGGGCGGTCGGTCTTGTTGACCAGCAGGATGACGGGGAGCTTGGCCTCGAGCGCCTTGCGCAGCACGAAGCGGGTCTGGGGCAGCGGGCCCTCGGACGCATCGACGAGCAGCACGACGCCGTCGACCATCGAGAGGCCACGCTCGACCTCGCCACCGAAGTCGGCGTGACCCGGGGTGTCGATCACGTTGATCGTGACGGGCACGTCGGTGTGGATGCCGTTGTACTCGATCGCCGTGTTCTTGGCGAGGATCGTGATGCCCTTCTCGCGCTCGAGGTCGTTCGAGTCCATCGCGCGCTCTTCGACGTGCGCGTGCTCGCCGAACGAGCCGGTCTGGCGGAGCATGGCGTCGACGAGAGTCGTCTTGCCGTGGTCGACGTGCGCGACGATCGCGACGTTACGGAGGTCAGGACGAAGGGCGTGCGCCATGGAGGGTCTCCAGGAAAATTGGGGTGTCGCCCGGAATCGGGCACTCCCACTCTACCGGGCGCCCGCAACTTTCCCTGGCAGACACCAGGAAAGGGCGGGAGTCCCGAGGGATCCCCGCCCTTTCCCGTTCGTGATCAGGATGCCGGCGTGTCCTTCAGCAGCTCGTGACGCAGTTCGCGACGAGCGGCCTGGACCTCGACGTCGGGCACCGGGATCGCGGCGATGAGACGCTGCGTGTACGGCTCCTTCGGAGCACGCAGGATCTCGTCACGCGTGCCCTGCTCGGCGATCTTTCCGCGGTTGAGCACGACGATCCGGTCAGCCATCGCGTCGACCACGGCGAGGTCGTGGCTGATGAAGAGACACGCGAAACGGTGCTCCTTCTGCAGCTCGCTGAGAAGCTCGAGCACGCGCGCCTGCACCGACACGTCGAGGGCGCTCGTGGGCTCATCGGCCACGAGAAGGCGCGGCTGAAGCGACAGGGCGCGAGCGATGCCGACGCGCTGCTTCTGACCACCGGACAGTTCGTGCGGGTAGCGGTTGCGGTAGCTGCGCGGGAGGCGCACCTCGTCGAGGAGCTTCTCGACGCGGGCGTCGAGCTCGGCGCCCTTCGCCTCACCGGCGAGGAAGAGCGGTTCGCCGATCGACTCGCCGATCGGGAGGCGGGGGTTCAGCGACGACGACGGGTCCTGGAACACGATGCCGACGCGACGACGCAGCGACTTGATGAGCTTGCGCGAGCCGCTCGAGATGTCGACGCCGTCGACCACGAGACGGCCGTCGGCGATCGGCTGCAGCCCGATCGCGGCACGACCGATCGTCGACTTCCCCGAGCCCGACTCGCCGACCAGACCGACGATCTCGCCCTCGGCGATCCCGAGGGTCACATCGTCGACCGCGCGGAACGCGGCGACACGGCCCTTCTTGCCGTACTCGATCGACACGTGCTCGAGCTCGAGCACCGGGTGGGCGATGACAGGCGCTTCGGCGGCGAGCGAGATCTCCTCGGTGTGCGCGGGACCTTCGGCCACCGCGGCGGCGAGGGCCTCGACGATGTCGACCGTCGCCTCACCCTCGAGCGTCTCGCCGAGGCGCGGGACCGACGCGAGCAGTTCCTTCGTGTAGTCGTCCTGCGGGTCGCCGAGCACGACCGCGGCAGGACCCTGCTCGACGATCTCGCCCGACTTCATCACGACGATCCAGTCGGCGAGGTCGGCGACGACACCCATGTCGTGGGTGATGAGCAGCACGGCCGAGTCGAGGCGGTCACGCAGGTCGCGGATGAGGTCGAGGATCTCGGCCTGGACCGTGACGTCGAGCGCGGTCGTCGGCTCGTCGGCGATGAGCAGGGCGGGCTCGAGGCTGATCGACTGCGCGATCATCGCGCGCTGGCGCTGACCGCCCGAGAGCTGGTGCGGGTACGACGCGAACGCCTTGGCCGGGTCGGGCAGGCCGACCATGCCCAGCAGCTCGAGAGCACGAGCCTTGGCCGCGGACGGAGCGATGGGGGTGTGCGCGCGCAGAGCCTCGATGATCTGCGACCCCACCGTCAGCACCGGGTTGAGCGCCGTCATCGGCTCCTGGAAGATGGCGGCGACCTCGGGACCGCGCAGCTCACGCATCTGTCGACCCGACAGGTCGGTGATCTCGCGACCGTTCACCTTGATGCTTCCGGTGACCCGGCTGTTCTTGGGAAGCAGGTCGAGCACGGCCATCGAGCTCACGCTCTTTCCCGAACCCGACTCGCCGACGACGGCGACCACTTGACCGCGCGCGATCGAGTAGTTCAGGTTCTTCGCGGCCGGAACCCAGACGTCGTCGACGGCGAAGTCGACGCTGAGGTCGGTCATCTGGAGGGCGGGGACGCCCGCCGTCTCGGTCGTGCTCATGAGACTGTCCTCTCGGTCCCGCTCAGCGGGAGTGAGTGATCGGAAAATGAAAGAATCGGAGGATGCCACGCCAGACGTTCCGTTCGACGTTCACCCGCATCCTGTGCGTCATCGCGTGGGCGATCATCGCCGTGGTCGCGATCGGCCTGCTGGTGGTGCCCGGCGCCTCGGACGCGCCCGCGCTCGTGATCGTCGGAGGCCTCGGCGCGGCGGCCGTCGTGACCGCCGTGCTCTGGTCGCCCTCGATCTGCGTCGACGACGAGGCCGTGCAGGTCGACAACATCGCCCTGCGATACCGCGTGCCGTGGGCTGCGCTCATCCACGTCGACACCCGCTACGCCCTGCAGTTGCACACCCCGGGACGACGCATCGGTGTCACCGCCGCACCGGCCCCGGGCGCGACCGGATCGCTGCGCGCGATGCGCGCCCACCGACGCAGTGAGGGTGTGACGGCACCGAACACCCGGCCGGGCGAGCTGCCCGGGACGGACTCCGGCAACGCGGCCGAACTCGTTCGCT
>NZ_JARHXC010000181.1:0-14428 GCF_029222405.1 Microbacterium sp. Kw_RZR3
GAAGCGCTCGAACAGCTGGGCCGCGACCGCGGGGTCGACCCCGGGCCCGTTGTCGTGGACGCGAAGGACGGCGTCGTCGCCCTCGCGGGTCACCGAGACGGCCACCTCGCTCCCGGCCGGCGTGTGCGTGCGCGCGTTGGCGAGCAGGTTCGCCACGACCTGGTGGAGCCGAGACGCGTCGCCGGCGAGTTCGACGGGTTCGTCGCCGACGTCGATGGTCCATGAGTGGTCGGGTCCGGCGGGCCGCGCGTCCCCGACCGCCTCCACCGCGAGACGCGTGAGGTCGACCGTGCCGAAGACGAGTTCCTGGCCCTCGTCGAGCCGGGCGAGCAGCAGCAGATCCTCGACCAGCGTCGTCATGCGGATCGACTGGGCGAGGATCCGCTCGAGCGACTGCTCGGTGGTCTCGACGGCCATTGCGGTTCGCTGACGCGACTCGTCATCGTGGGCCTGGCGCATGGCGCGCAGCGAGAGCTCCGAGAACCCGCGGATGGATGCCAGGGGCGTGCGCAGCTCATGACTGGCGTCCGCGACGAATCGGCGCATCAGTTCTTCGTTGCGTTGGCGGGCGGAAAGTGAGGCGTCGACACGGTCGAGAAGCGTGTTGAGGGCCGCGCCGACCTGCCCGATCTCGGTGTGGTCGTCGACCTGTTCGGTGGGCACGCGCTCGGTGATCGACACGTCGCCCTGATCCATGCGGATAGACGCGACGCGCGTCGCCGTCTCGGACACCGCCTTGAGGGGCCGAAGTCCCAGGCGGATCACGAGCGCGATGACGGCGGCGAGGAGCAGAAGCCCACCGGTCGTGACCAGGGCGACCGTGGTGAGGATGGCACCGATCGTGCCGGTGACCTGTGACAGGGGAAGCCCGACGAGAAGGACCTCGTCACTGCCGGCCGTGCCGTAGGGGCGGACGAGGTATTCGCCGAGGTTCGGCAGTTCCACCGTGCGCGAGGCGGGGCTCGACGAGGCGAGGCTCTCCACGATCTGCGCGAGCTCGTCGGCGGTCAGGGCGCGGGAGTTCCCGTCGTCGACGACCGCCCCCGTCGTCCCGCCGAGGCGCGTCTTCATGACCATGAGGGTGCCGTTGTCGAACGGCCCCGAGTCCAGGACGTTCTCGGCCGTGCTCTGCAGATTGATGCGCGGCTGGGCGAGCGAGGCGACGTCGCCGACCTCCGCCTCGAGGTTGTTCAGCAGCACCTGGCTGAGGATCGCGCTGGTGGACACCCCGATCATGATGAGGATGAACGCGACCATGCCGATGACCGCCGTCATCAGGCGTGCCTGCAGGCTCCACGGCCGACCGAGCCGCCGAGATCGGTCGGGCGGGGGAGACACCGTTGGCTCCGGCCGCGGGGGAGTCGTCACTGCGGCGCTTTGATCATGTAGCCGACGCCGCGGACCGTGTGGATGAGCGGCTCGTGACCCGCGTCGATCTTCTTGCGCAGGTACGAGATGTACAGCTCGACGACGCTCGAGCGGCCGCCGAAGTCGTAGTTCCAGACCCGGTCGAGGATCTGCGCCTTCGACACGACACGGCGCTGGTTCCGCATGAGGAATCGCAGCAGCTCGAACTCGGTCGCCGTCAGCTCGATCTCCTGACCCGCGCGCACGACCTCGTGGCTGTCCTCGTTGAGCGACAGGTCGCCCACGCGCAGGATCGGCTCCGCGTCGCGCGTCAGAGCGGTACCGGCGCGGCGCATCAGCCCGCGCAGACGCGCCACGACCTCCTCGAGGCTGAAGGGCTTCGTGACGTAGTCGTCGCCACCCGCGGTGAGACCGGCGACGCGGTCCGCGACGGCGTCCTTCGCGGTCAGGAAGAGGACCGGCACGTCGTTGCCGGAGTGACGCAGCCGCTGCAGGACCGCCATGCCGTCGAGGTCGGGCATCATGATGTCGAGCACCATGGCATCCGGAGCGAAGTCGCGCGCGGCCTGCAGGGCGTCGAAGCCGGAGCCCGCTGTGCGGACGTCCCATCCCTCCATGCGCAGAGCCATCGAGAGGAGGTCGGTGAGCATCTGCTCGTCGTCGACGACGAGGACGCGCAGGGCGCTCCCGTCGGGGCGAGTGAAGGCGGGAGCGGTGGCGGTCACGGTCATGGAACTCATTGTGCGCTCGTATCTATGAGCTTTCTATGGCGTGGCTTATGGGAATCCTGAGAGCGAGCTGCGCGCCAGCCGACAACGGCCATCAGGACGACGCCGATCGCCGCTCCCGAGGTGTTCGCGATCACGTCGCGCACGTCGGCGACGCGGGTGGGGAGGAACAGGAGCTGCGTCGTCTCGATCGCGGAGCTGATGAGCAGGCCCGCCGCGATACCGTGCCACCACCGTCCGCCCCACAGCAGGACGAGCACGCCGAGGGGCGCGAACATCACCACGTTGGCGGTGAACTCGACCCCGTCGAAAGTGATCCACGCGGTCGGCGGCCAGCCGCGGGCGGCGCGGAGGATCGCGTGCAGGATGCCGCCGACGTTCTCGTCGTAGATCGTGGGACGCAGCGTCATCCACCAGACTCCCGCGGCGTACAACGCCGAAGCGGCGACGAGCAGAGCCCGTCGCCGCCTCGTCACCTGCACCGTCAGTGAGTGTCCTCTGCCTCGATCTCGGTGCGGTCGCCCGACCAGAGGGTGTGGAACGTGCCCTCCTTGTCGACGCGACGGTACGTGTGCGCACCGAAGAAGTCGCGCTGGCCCTGAATGAGCGCCGCGGGGAGGCGCTCGGCGCGCAGGCCGTCGTAGTACGCCAGCGACGAGCTGAACGCGGGGGCGGGGATGCCGCTCGCCGCGGACAGCGCGACGATGTGGCGCCAGGCGTCCTGGGCGCGGCCGAGGGCCTCGACGAAGTACGGCGCGGTCAGCAGCACGGGGAGCGTGGCCTCGGCGTCGTATGCCTCGGCGATGCGGTTGAGGAACTGGGCGCGGATGATGCAGCCGCCGCGCCAGATCTTCGACACCGCGCCGAGGTCGATGTTCCAGTCGTACTGGGCCGCGCCGGCGCGGATCTCGTCGAAGCCCTGAGAGTAGGCGACGATCTTCGAGGCGTACAGCGCGAGGCGCACCTGCTCGATGAACGCGTCGGCATCCTCGCCCGAGAGCAGGTCGGTGCCAGAGGGGCCGGGGAGCTCGCGCGAGACCTCGCGCTGCTCGGGGTGGCTCGACAGCGACCGCGCGAAGGTGGCCTCCGCGATACCCGAGACGGGGACGCCCAGGTCGAGGGCCGTCTGCACGGTCCAGGCGCCGGTGCCCTTGGCGCCGGCCTGGTCGAGGATGACGTCGACGAGGGGCTTGCCGGTCTCGGCATCCGTCTGACGCAGGACCTCGGCGGTGATCTCGATGAGGTACGACTCCAACTCGCCGCGGTTCCACTCGGCGAACACGTCGGCGATCTCGGCGGGGGTCTTGCCGGTGGCGCGACGGATGAGGTCGTATGCCTCTGCGATGAGCTGCATGTCGGCGTACTCGATGCCGTTGTGCACCATCTTCACGAAGTGGCCGGCTCCGTCGTGGCCCACGTGGGTCACGCACGCCTCGCCCTCGGCGACCGCGGCGATGGAGGTCAGGATCGGGCCGAGCGTCTGCCACGACTCGTCCGAGCCGCCGGGCATGAGCGAGGGGCCCAGAAGGGCGCCCTCCTCACCGCCCGAGACACCCATGCCGACGTAGTTGATCCCCGTCTCGCGGACGGCCTTCTCGCGGCGGATCGTGTCGGTGAAGAGGGCGTTGCCGCCGTCGACGATGATGTCGCCGGGCTCGAACACCTTGACCAGCTCGTCGATGACGAAGTCGGTGGGGCGACCGGCCTTGACCATGATGATCGCGGTGCGAGGCTTCGACAGCGACGCGGCGAAGTCCTCGTACGAGAACGACGCGACGAAGTTCGCCTCGGGGTGCGCTTCGAGCAGCTCGTCGGTCTTCGAACGCGAGCGATTGAACACCGCGACGGTGTTGCCCTCGCGGCTGGCGAGGTTGCGTGCGAGGTTGGACCCCATCACCGCCAAGCCGACGACGCCGATGTTCGCGTGGGCCTGACCGTCGCCCTGCGGGCGCGAATCGGCCTCGGCGGTGGGACGCGCGACCTCTTCGGGGCCGGGCGCACCCTCGTGCACCTGCGCGGCCTCGTGCGGGGCCTGGTCCTGGTCGGTCGAGGGTCCGGTCGGGGAGGGGGTGGACGTCATGCGTTTGCTCCGTATTCAGGTGCGAGGAAGGGTGGGCGATTCACGCGGGCCGCCTCCGCCACTTTATCGGCTCGGCCTTTGCGTGTTTCAGGGGGTGATGGTGGGGAGGCTGAGTCGGTCGATGACCTCCTCGACCTGCTGGGAGGGAGTCAGATCGAGGTCGACGCGGATCGCCCGCTCATCGGCATCCGGCATCTGCAGGGTCTCGAACTGCGAGGTGAGCAGCGACGGCGGCATGTAGTGCCCCTGGCGGCGCAGCAGACGCTCGAGCACGAGAGCGGGGTCGCCCATGAGGAGGACGAACGTGACCTCGTCCCGGCGCAGCACGTCACGGTAACTGCGCTTCAGTGCGGAGCACGTGATGATCCCGGGGCGGCCGGCCGCGATCTGTCCGTCGATCCACGCCGCGACGCGGTCGAGCCACGGCCAGCGGTCGTTGTCGTTGAGGGCGTGACCGGATGCCATCTTGGCGACGTTCTCGGCGGGGTGAAGGTCGTCGCCCTCTTGGAAGTCCCACCCGAGGCGTCCGGCGAGCATGCTCGCGACGGTGGATTTGCCGGTCCCGGCGGGACCCATGAACACGAGGACGGGGGGTGTGGTGACCATGAGCTCTCTCTTCGTCGATCGGTCGGTCAGAGGGTGGGGCGGACTTCGGTCAGCACCGCCGCGACGTAGCGGCGGGTGTGCTCCTCGGCGGCATCGGCGTCGGCGCGGCCGATTGCGGCGGCCGTCTCGACGTGGTTGTCGAGGGCGTCGGGGTTCGGGATGCCGGGGGTCAGTCCGTGGAGGGCGCGTCCCTCGATTGCGGCGGCGATCGGCGCCCGGGCGGCTGCGAGCATGAGATTCCCGCTCGAGACGAGGATCAGGTCGTGGAACGCGATGTCGGCCGCGAGGTACTCGGGGGAGTCGCCGAGGCCCGCAGCTCCCAGGCGGGCGAGCTCGTCGGCGAGGCGGAGCAGCTCGCCGCGCTGCAGGTCGGTGGCGCGGCGGGCGCTGAGGCGCGCAGCCGCCGGTTCGATCGCGGCCCGCAGTTCCGTCGTGTTCGCGATGAGCTGGTCGCGGCGGCGTCCGGCGAGCTGCCACCCGATCAATCGCGTGTCCAGGGCGCTCCAGTCGACCGCGGGGCGCACCGTGATGCCGACCCGACGCCGTTGCTCGAGCATGCCCATCGCCTCGAGCACGCGCACGGCTTCGCGCACGACGGTGCGGGAGACGGCGTACTCGGACTCGAGCGCCGCGAGAGTCAGGACGCGACCCGCGGGCAGGTCGCCGTCGACGATGCGCATCCCGATGGCATCCACCAACGAGCCGTGCGACGCTCGGGCCATCCGTCCCTCCTGAGTTGTTTGATACGACCATATCTTGTCAAAAATATGATCATTGTGTGAGGATTTGCGGGCGTGAGTCGGTGATCGGCTTCGCGGCCGCTCTCACCGTCTTCAGACTCGGAGAACCCCCATGACCGCCTCGAACGCCGATCTCTTCGACGTGTCCGACCGCTTGGCTCTCGTGACCGGCTCGTCTCGCGGCCTCGGCCGGGGCTTGGCGCTGACCCTCGCACGCGGCGGAGCGCGGCTGATCGTGCACGGACGGGACGCGGATGCCGTGGAGCAGACGCGCGCCGAAGCCGAAGAGCTGTCGGGTCGTCCCGCGCACGCCGTGACCTTCGACGTCAGCGACGCCGGCGCCGTCGAGAGCGCCGTCGCGGATCTGCTCGACAACGTCGGGGCGCCCGACATCCTCGTCAACAACGCGGGCGTGCAGCGCCGCGCGCCCATCCACGAGTTCCCGGTCGCCGACTGGGACGACATCGTCGCCGCGAACCTTTCGGGCGTCTTCTACGTCTCGCGCTTCATCACGCCCGCGATGGTCGCTCGGGGCTCGGGCAAGGTCGTCAACGTCGCGTCCGTGCAGTCGCGCCTCGCGCGTCAGACGATCGCGCCGTACTCGGCGACGAAGGGCGGTGTCGCGCAGCTGACCGCCGGCATGGCCGCCGACCTCGCGCGGTTCGGCATCCAGGTCAACGCGCTCAGCCCTGGTTACTTCGCGACCGAGATGAACCGCGCCCTGGTCGACGATCCCGAGTTCACGCGCTGGCTGACGCAGCGCACGCCTGCGGCCCGATGGGGCGACGTCGACGAACTGCGGGGGGCGCTGCTGTTCCTCGCGTCCGACGCGTCGAGCTTCGTCTCGGGTCAGAACATCTTCGTCGACGGCGGGATGACAGCGGTCGTCTGACCGCGGAGAGGAATCACCGATGAAGTCTCTGCTGATCGAGAAGGCGCTCACCGCTGAGGTGCGCGACGTGCCCATCCCCGAGCCCGGCAAGGGGCAGGTGCGCCTGCGTGTCGAGTACGTCGGCATCTGCGGGTCGGACCTGCACTACTACTACGAGGGCGCGAACGGGGCGTTCGTGGTTCGGGAACCCCTGGTCCCCGGTCACGAGCTCTCCGGCCGCGTCGACCTCGACCCCTCCGGCGCTCTGGCGCCGGGGACGCCGGTCACCGTCCACCCCGCGCGCTTCGGCACGCCGCGCGAGGGCATCGAGAACGCCCCGCACCTGTGGCCGGGCGGGTCATATCTCGGCAGCGCGTCGACCTGGCCGCACACGCAGGGCGCGGCATCCGAGTACCTGATCGTCGAGGCCGACATGGTGCGAGTCCTTCCCGACGGTCTGCCCGTGCGCCGTGCGGTTCTCGCCGAGCCGCTCGCGGTCGCGCTGCACGCGCTCGGCAAGGCCGGTCCCGTCGAGGGGCTCGACGTGCTCGTCACCGGTTCCGGGCCGATCGGCCTGATGGCCGTGGCTGCGGCCGTCGCTGCCGGTGCACGCGTCACCGCCACCGACGTGCTCGCGGGCCCGCTCGAGCGGGCGGCGGCGCTCGGCGCGTCGGCGACCGTCGATGTCTCCGCCGACGCGGTGGAATCGGGTGCCTATGCGGTGGTCCTGGAGTGCTCGGGCGTGCCGGTGTCGATCTCGACCGCGCTGAAGGCCGTCCGCCCCGGTGGCACCGTCGTGCAGGTCGGCATGCTCCCCGACGATCCGCGACCGGTGAACCTCGCCCCCTTCATCTCGAAAGAGGTGCGCTATCTCGGCGCGTTCCGCTTCCGCGACGAGATCGATCAGGCGGTCGCGCTGCTCGCGGCGAACCCCGGCATCGAGAGCGCGCTCACGCACGAGTTCGCGGTGACGGATGCCGCCGAGGCCTTCGCCACGGCGCGGGACTCGCAGCGCTCGGGCAAGGTCGTCTTCGCCCTCTGAGGAACAATGACGCCCCGGTGGTCGCTGCCACCGGGGCGTCGTCATTCGTGCGTCAGTCGTCGCTGCGGACCGCCGTGAACCGGCGCGTGACGGCGATGTCGCGCTCGCCGAGGCCACGGTCGACGATCTCGTCGAAGGCGGCGCGGAGGGCGGGAAGCAGTGCCGGGCGCGTGTCGGTCGCGGCCGCGATATCGGCGGCGAAGCGCAGGTCCTTGACCATGTAGCCGGCGACGCCGCTGGGGGAGTCGTCGCCGGTCACGAGCTTCTCGCGGCGGCTGGCGAGCAGGTTCGACCCCGCGTACCCGCCGCCGAGCAGTTCCCAGAGCGCCGCGGGGTCGACGTCGGACCGGGCGGCGAGCTCGGTTGCCTCACCGAGGGCGAGGATGGTCGCCGCCACGACCATCTGGTTGCACGCCTTGGCCACCTCTCCCGCGCCGAGGGGGCCGAGACGGATGGGGGTGCCGCAAGGCGCGAGGAGCTCCGCGGCGAGATCGGCGACGGCGCTGTCTCCGCCGAGCATGATCGAGAGGGTCCCGGCCTTCGCGCCGTCCTCGCCGCCCGAGACAGGGCAGTCGACGACCCGGATGCCGGTGGGCAGCCGTTCCGCCAGCTCGCGCACGCCGACCGGAGAGGATGTCGACCCGATCATCAGGAGGAAAGGGCGCCCGTCGATGCCCGCGAGCAGCCCGTCGGGGCCGTCGAGGTGCTCCTCGAGCTGCGGGAGGTCGGGGAGCATGACGAGGACGGCGTCGGTGGCCGCCGCGAGTTCTCGCGCCGTCGACGCCCACGCGGCTCCCGCCGCGGTCAGTGCGTCGCGCTCTCGGCGGGCGTGGACGGTCAGGGCCCCGCGCGCGGACAGCAGATGCTGCGCCATGGGCTCGCCCATGGCGCCGAGGCCCCAGACGCCGAGGCGCACCTCGGCGGCGGGGGGAAGGGTGCCGGTCTCTTCGTCGAGCGTCGTCATGTCGGCATCCTATCGGCTAGACAATAGGTTGAACAGGGTTCAGTATGGTGAACGACGTTGGACGAGTCCGCGACGGGCGACCAGCCTCGCGGCGAGAGGAGACGACGACGATGTCGACACGCAAGAGCTTACGCGCGGTGGTGGCGGTGCCCCTGAAAGAGGAGCACTGCGAACTGATCGAGCGCCTCGAGCCGCGCGTCGAGCTGATGCGCGACGCCTCGCTCACGCACCCGATGCGCGGGCCCGCCGACTGGTCGGGTGACCCGGCGCACGAGCGCTCGGCTGACGAGCAGCGCGCATTCGACGACATGGTCGACTCGGCGGACGCGCTCTTCGGCATCCCGGACGTCGATCCCGCCGCCCTCGCACGGACCGTCGCCGCCAATCCGAAGCTGCGGTGGGTGATGACGACCGCTGCGGGCGGAGGAGGGCAGGTGAAGGCGGCCGATCTCGACCGCGCGGCGCTGGATCGCATCGTCTTCACCACCAGCGCCGGCGTCCACGGGGGACCGCTCGCCGAGTTCGCGGTGTTCGGCGTCCTCGCCGGCGCGAAGGACCTGCCGCGGCTCGCGCAGCAGCAGGCGGATCGACGCTGGACCGATCGCTGGGAGATGCGCCAGGTCGACGAGATGACCGTGCTCGTCGTCGGGCTCGGGGGAATCGGGGCGGAGTGCGCGCGCCGCTTCCACGCGCTGGGCGCCGAGGTGTGGGGGACGACGCGCTCCGGCACCCCCGTGGACGGGGTCGACCGCCTCGTCTCGCTCGACGAGCTGGCCACGGCGGTGAGCGAGGTGGATGCCATCGTCGTCACCCTGCCGGGAACCGATCAGACGCATCACCTGATCGGCGCCGAGGTTCTCGCCGCGGTGAAGCCGGGGGTGATCGTCGCGAGCGTCGGTCGCGGGACCGTGATCGATGAGACGGAGCTCCTCGCGGCTCTCGACGACGGACGCGTGTCGTTCGCCGCCCTCGACGTGTTCGAGGTGGAGCCCCTCCCGGAGGAGTCGCCGCTGTGGCGGCATCCGAGAGTCCTCGTCAGCCCGCACACGGCCGCGCTCAACAGCAAAGAGGAGGAGCGCATCGCGCGCCGGTTCGCAGAGAACGCCACGCGCCTGCTCGACGGCGAGCCGATGCGCGCGGTTGTCGATACGGTCGAGTTCTATTGACCTGTCGCGGCCCTCGCGACTCCGGTTCGACGGGAGGACGCCGTGAGTGATGACGAAGCGAGCGCGATCGCGCGCGATCCGGCTCCAGCCGTCGGGCGCAGCATCCGTCTTCTCGGCCTGCTCGCCGAGGCGGGTCGCGCGCTGACGCTCACCGAGCTGGCGGCGGGCCTCGGGCTCGCGAAATCGTCGACGGCCAATCTGTGCCTGTCGCTGGAGGCGGGGCGCATGATCGAGCGCGTGCCGCTCGGCTACCGTCTCGGGATCCGCACGGCAGAACTCGGGGGAGCGTTCGCCGCGCAGTTCAACCAGGTGCGCGAGTTCTACGCCGTCTGCGAGACCTCTCCGGCCCTCTCGTCCGAGCTCGTGCAGGTCGCGGTCCTCGATGACGCCGACGCCCTTTATCTGGCGCGCTACGAGGGCTCGCGCTCCGTGCGGCTCGGGACCCCGCTCGGCTCGCGCCTGCCCGCGGCCCTGTCCGCCACGGGGCGCGCGCTGCTGATGACCCGCAGCGACGACGACGTCCGGGCGCTGCTGACGCGAGGGCGTCCGCTGCCGAAGCTGACGGAGCACAGCACGGTCGACGTCGAGGGCGTCATCGCCAAGCTCGCCGCGGCGCGGGAGCGCGGGTGGTCGGTCGACGAGGAGGAGTCGTTCCGCGGCATCGTCGGCGTCGCCGTGCCGCTCGAGGGGTGGGCGCCCGGTGATCCGCAGCTCGCCCTCGGCGTCGGCATCCCCGTCGCGGATGCCACCCCCGAACGCGTCGCCCGTGTCGGTGCCGCGCTGCGCGAGGCGGCGAAGGCGCTGACGAACCCGTTCAGCGCGTCGCGCTCGCGCTGAGGAGCGCCTCCTCCGCCTCGGAAGGGGCGGTGATCGTGGTGTCCGCGGGAGGGGAGACAAATCCTGCGTCCAACATATTGAACTGTGTCCACAGGGTTGGTACAGTCGCGGAAGTCGAAAGACCCCAGCCGATCGAAGGAGATGGCCGTGACCACTGCATCCACACCGACGCCGCAGCCGCAGGATGACCCCGAGTACGCTGCCAATCTGCGTCGCGCCACCCTCGCATCGAGCATCGGTAGCGCGCTGGAGTACTTCGACTTCGCGCTCTACGGCCTCTCGACGGCGTTGATCTTCAACGTCCTGTTCTTCTCGCAGGACAACCCGGCCCTCGCCACGGTCGCGGCCTTCGCGACCTACGGTGTGGGATTCCTCGCCCGCCCCTTCGGCGGACTGTTCTTCGGCGTCCTGGGCGACAAGCTCGGCCGCAAGTGGGTGCTGGTCATCACGATCCTGCTGATGGGCGGGGCGTCCACGGCCATCGGCCTGCTCCCGACCTACGAGGCCGTCGGCATCCTCGCGCCGATCCTTCTCGTCATCATGCGTCTGCTGCAGGGCTTCGGCGCCGGCGCCGAACAGGCCGGTGCCACCGTGCTCATGGCCGAGTACGCGCCGGTCAAGCGCCGCGGGTTCTTCTCGGCGCTGCCGTTCATCGGCATCCAGGCGGGCACGCTGCTCGCGGCCGTCGTCTTCAGCCTCATCTCGCTGCTTCCCGAGGACCAGTTGCTCAGCTGGGGCTGGCGCGTGCCGTTCCTCGCGTCGTTCGTGCTCATCCTGCTCGCGCTGTTCATCCGCATGCGCCTGCGCGAGACCCCGACGTTCATCGAGCTCGAGAAGAGCGAGCAGATCGCCGAGCGCCCGATCCGCGACATCTTCACGCGGGGCCTGCCGGGCGTCATCGTGGGCATCGGCCTGCGCATGGCCGAGAACGGCGGCTCGTACATGTTCAACACCCTCGCGCTGACGTTCTTCGTCGCCTCCGTGGGTGGCCAGGCCGACCGCAGCCTGCTGACCTGGGGTGTCACGCTCGGCTCGCTCATCGGCATCTTCTCGGTGCCCCTGACGGGCGCGCTGTCCGACCGTATGGGTCGCCGCACCGTCTACCGCATGGGTGCGCTGTTCATGCTGGTCTTCACCTTCCCCGCCTGGTGGCTGATCTCGCTCGGGAGCTACCCGATCACGATCGCCGTGATCGCGATCGGCATCGGCGTCGCCGTCAACTCGATGCTCGGACCGCAGTGCGCCATGCTCCCCGAGCTGTTCGGCAACCGTCACCGCTACCTGGGCGTGGCGATGGCGCGCGAGATCTCGGCCGTTCTCGCCGGTGGCCTCGCGGGAGTCCTCGGCGCGTACATCATCGCCGTGAGCGGGGCGAACTGGCTCCTCCTCGCGATCTACATGGGGACGCTCGCGCTCATCACGACCGCCTCGACGTTCCTCGTCCCCGAGACGCTCCGTCGCGACCTCACGCGTACCGACGACGCCATCAAGGTGTCGCGCGACGAGGCGGGCGAGGGTGTGGATGCCACGACCGTGACCGTTCGAACGATCCGGTGACCCGTATCGCCCGCGTGCGGACGACGGAGGGCGTCCGCACTGTTCGGCTCGACGGAGAACGGTTCGTGCCGATCGCCGACCCCTACGCCGCGTTCGCTGCGGGGGAGCAGATCACGGATGCCGGGACCCCGGTGGAGGGGACTTTCGAAGCGCCGTGCGTCCCGACGGTCGTCGTGGGAATCGCTCAGAACGGGCCCGACCACGCGGCTCCCGTCCAGGCGTGGCTGAAGAGTCCTCGTACCGTCACGGGTCCGGACCAGACGGTCGCACTCCGCCGCGACGCCGGTACGACGGTCGCCGAGGCGGAGGTCGCGGTCGTGATCGGTCGCGACACGACGGGCCTTACGGCCGAGAACGCGCACGAGTACGTGCTCGGCATGACCGCGGTGAACGATCTGTCGAGTCCCGATCGGTCGGCATTCGACCCCCGCAACTTCGAGTCGAAGTCGGGGGAGGGGTACACCCCACTGGGGCCGTACATCGACACCGCGATCGGTCTCGACGACGACGTGACGCTCCAGCTCGTCGTCGACGGGGAGCCCGTTCGCGACACGTCGGCGGGGCGCTACCCGATGTCGATGCGCGCGTGTCTCGCGTACGTCGCAGCGTGGACGACGTTGGGCCCCGGGGACGTGATCATGATGGGAGCGCCGTTCTCGGCATCCCCGATCCGTCCGGGAGTCACGGTCGAGGTCGTCGTGGGCGAGATGCGGCTGCGGACCCCGACGATCTGACGTGCGTCAGTGCTTCTTGTAGCCCGCGTTGCGGCCCATCGAGAAGAGGGCGCCGATCGCGCCGATGCCGCCGAGGAGGGCGACACCGCCGATGACCCAGAGCACGACGTGGGAGAAGAAGCCGCTGTCCATGATGATCCTTCGGGTCGGTGGGTTTCGATTCTACCGGCGCGCTCCGGTGCTCCTCGACACGCGCGGGTCGTGCGGACGCGCTCGCGCTGGTAGACTTCCGGGGAACTTCGGCGAGGGACTGTCGCACACCGTTTGGTGAACGTGGCATCCGTGATCGACGCGGTGATGCAGGCTCCCGGCTTTCCTCACGCGCTCGCGTTCGAGTCGAATCCAGACCACCGGTGCGGGCCGTGTTCCGCCCCCAAGCTGCGGGCCGCATGCCCGCGAGGAGAACATCATGTCGGAAGACAACAAGGTCGTCGCGGAGCTCCGCGAGAACTTCGGCAAGGGCTTCGCCCGTCGCCTCCGCGCCGCGGGCAAGATCCCGGCCGTCATCTACGGCCACGGCACCGAGCCCCAGCACGTCGCGCTGCCCGGTCACCAGACCGCGCTGCTCATCCGCCGCGCGAACGCCCTGCTCGACCTCGACATCGCGGGCAAGAGCCAGCTCGTGCTGGTCAAGGACGTCCAGAAGGACCCCGTGCGCCAGATCATCGAGCACATCGACCTCATCGTCGTGAAGAAGGGCGAGAAGGTCCAGGTCGACGTGCCCGTCGTCGTCATCGGCGAGCCCTTCTCCGGCACCATCGCGATGCTCGACACCGCGACCGTGTCGCTCGAGGTCGAGGCCACCCACATCCCGCAGAACGTCGAGGTCGACGTCGAGGGCGCCGAGGACGGCACGCAGATCACCGCTGCCGACCTGAAGCTCCCCGCCGGTGCGAGCCTCGTGACCGAGCCCGAGACCCTCATCGTGGGCGTCTCGGTGCCGCTCGACACGCTGGCCGCCGAGGAAGAGATCGCCGAGGCCGACGCCGAGGTCGCCGAGGAGCAGTCCGAAGAGGCCGAGGCCGCCGACAACTGACGCCGGACGGCTGCGAGTCGCAGTTCGTCGACGAGGGGGCGCGTTCTCGCGCCCCCTCGTTTCGTTTCCGGCTGGACTGTCGTTTCGGCCGAACCGAGAGAATGGATGCCATGGCAGACACGTGGGTGATCGTGGGACTGGGCAACCCGGGCCCGCGCTACGAGGCGACGCGGCACAACATCGGCCAGATGGTCGTCGACGAGCTCGCGGCGCGGCGGAGCGAAGCGTTCCGCGCACACAAGGCGAACGCCCGCGTCGCCGAGACGTGGCTGCGCCCGGGCGGCGCCAAGCTCGTGCTCGCGAAGCCGAACAGCTTCATGAACGTCTCGGGCGGTCCGGCTGCCGGGCTCGCCCGCTTCTACGACGTCGCTCCGGAGCGGGTGGTGGTCGTCCACGATGAACTCGACATCCCATACGACACCGTGAAGCTCAAGACGGGCGGCGGTCACGGCGGACACAACGGTGTCCGCGACGTCGCCAAGGCGCTGGGCACTCCGGAGTTCCCGCGCGTGCGCGTCGGCATCGGCCGCCCGGTGGGTCG
This sequence comes from Microbacterium sp. Kw_RZR3, assembly GCF_029222405.1. Taxonomy (NCBI): domain Bacteria; kingdom Bacillati; phylum Actinomycetota; class Actinomycetes; order Micrococcales; family Microbacteriaceae; genus Microbacterium; species Microbacterium sp. Kw_RZR3. The sequence continues at coordinate 14,271 of NZ_JARHXC010000181.1, forward strand.
GCAGGACCCAGCGGACTGGGTGCTGGATCCGTTCGGCGCGACCGAGCGTCAGACCCTGCCGATCCTCGTCTCGGATGCCGCGGACGCGGTGGAGATGCTCGTCGAGGAGGGGCTGGTCGCGGCGCAGCAGCGATTCCACGCCCCGCGCGCCTGACGAG